>NZ_JBHXSC010000097.1:0-12168 GCF_042716505.1 Streptomyces sp. NPDC058674 | reverse complement strand
GCCCGCTGGTTATCCTGCGTCCCGCGCCGCTCCTCCGGCGACAGGGCCGGGGTCCGCGCGGGCCCGGCCCCCCCCCACGGCGGGAGGGGTCAGCTCGCCAGGGCCTCCTGGTCCTGGCGGGACCTGCGGCGGACCGGCGGGCCCGTGCGGTGCGCCGGGTCCCGAACCTCCCCGACCAGCATCTCCAGTACGTCCTCCATGGCGACCAGGCCCAGGACCCGGCCGGCCGGGTCGGCGACCTGGGCCAAGTGGGTGGCGTCGCGCCGCATGACGCTGAGGGCGTCGTCCAGCGGGAGCGTGGAGCACACGGTGGTCATCCGGCGCCAGACCCGCTGCGGCACGGCCCGCTCCCGGTCCTCCAGGTCGAGCACGTCCTTGACGTGCAGGTAGCCCATGAAGGCACCGCTGTCGGAGCGGACGGGGAAGCGGGAGTAGCCGGTGCGCACCGTCAGCTGCTCGATCTGGCGGGGGGTGACCGAGGGGGCGACGGTCACGATGCGCTCGCGCGCCAGCAGGACGTCGATGACCGGGCGGCTGCCCAGTTCCAGCGCGTCCTCCAGGCGCTCCTGCTCCCCGGGGTCGAGGAGCCCGGCCTGCCGGGAGTCGTCGACGAGCCGGCCGAGCTGGGCGCGGTTGTAGACGGCCTCGACCTCGTCCTTGGGCTCCACGTCGAAGAGCCGCAGGATCAGCGTGGCGCAGGCGCCGAGCGCGGCGGTGACCGGCCCGCAGACGCGGGCGAAGGCGACCAGGCCGGGGCTGAGCCACAGGGCTGTCTTCTCGGGCGCGGCCATGGCGAGGTTCTTGGGGACCATCTCGCCGATGACCAGGTGCAGGAAGATCACGGCGGCGAGCGCCAGCGCGTAGCCGAGGGGGTGGATCAGGCCCTCGGGCACGTGGACGGCGTGGAAGACGGGCTCCAGCAGCCGGGCCACGGTCGGTTCGGCGACCGCGCCGAGGGTGAGCGAGCACACGGTGATGCCGAACTGCGCGGCGGCCATCATGCGCGGCAGGTTCTCCAGGCCGTGGAGCACCTGGCGGGCCCGCTTGGATTCGGCCGCGAGCGGCTCGATCTGGCTGCGGCGTACGGAGACGAGCGCGAACTCGGCGCCGACGAAGAAGCCGTTGGCGAGGACCAGGAGCAGCGCGAAGAGGAGCTGGAGGGCGTTCACCGGGCGGCCCCTTCGAGCTCGGCCGGCTGCGCGGCCGGGTCGCCGTGCCGGCCGGGGCCGGTTCCACGACCGGGACCGGCCGCGGTGGCGGTTCCGGAGCCGCCCCCGGCTGCGGGGGCGAGGCTGGTTGCGGTGCCGATGGCCGTCCGGAGGTCCGTGGCGCGGGTGTCCCCGGCGAGGGGGCCGTGCGGGCCCGCGGCGGGCACCGCCGAGAGGCGGACCAGCCGGACCCGTTCGGCCCGGTTGCGGCCCACCCGGCGGACGGACAGCTTCCACCCGGGGAGTTCCGCGCGGTCCCCGGGGGTGGGGATGCGCCCGAGCAGGTCGGCGACGAGGCCGGCGACGGTCTCGTACGGGCCCTCGGGCACCTCCAGGCCTATGCGGCGCAGGGTCTGCACCCGGCAGCTGCCGTCGGCCTCCCAGGAGGGCCGGCCGTCCTCGGCGGGCACGGCGGCCAGTTCGGGGATGTCGTCCTCCGCGAGGTCGTGCTCGTCGCGGACCTCGCCGACGAGTTCCTCCACGATGTCCTCCAGGGTGACCACGCCGGCCGTGCCGCCGTACTCGTCGACGACCACGGCCATGGGCTGTTCGCTGCGCAGCCGTTCCAGCAGCGGCTGCACCGGCAGGGAGCCGGGCACCAGGAGCGGGGCCACGCAGATCCGGCGCACGCTGGTGCGCGAGCGCTCGGACTCGGGCACGGCGAGGGCGTCCTTGAGGTGGACCATGCCGGTGACCTCGTCGATGCGGTCGCGGTAGACCGGGAAGCGCGACAGGCCGGTGGCGCGGGTCAGGTTGAGCACGTCGGCGGCGGTCGCCGTGTGCTGCAGGGCGCTGACCTTCACCCGGGGCGTCATCACGTGCTGGGCCGTGAGCTCGCCCAGCGAGAGGGTCCGGACGAAGAGGTCGGCGGTGTCCTGTTCGAGGGCGCCCGCCTGGGCCGAATGGCGTACCAGCGACACCAGTTCCCCGGGGGTGCGGGCGGAGGCCATCTCCTCGGTCGGCTCCACGCCCAGCACCCGTACGAGACGGTTGGCGACGGCGTTGAGGCCGGCGATGACCGGTCGGAAGGCGCTGGAGAAGGCGTGTTGCGGGCCGGCGACGAAGCGGGCCACCTGGAGCGGCCGGGAGACCGCCCAGTTCTTCGGTACGAGCTCGCCCACGACCATCTGGACGGCGGAGGCGAGCAGCATGC
Organism: Streptomyces sp. NPDC058674; assembly: GCF_042716505.1. Lineage (NCBI taxonomy): Bacteria > Bacillati > Actinomycetota > Actinomycetes > Kitasatosporales > Streptomycetaceae > Streptomyces > Streptomyces sp. NPDC058674. Next base: position 9,807 of record NZ_JBHXSC010000097.1, on the reverse strand, counting down.
CGATGACGACGGCGGCGCCGGGGACGGCTCCCGCGGGGAGGCCGGTCGCCAGGAGCGGCCCGGCCAGCAGTGCGGCGAGAGCGGGCTCGGCGAGCATGCCGACCACGAGGGAGGTGATGGTGATGCCGAGCTGGGTGCCGGAGAGCTGGAAGGACAGCTCCCGCAGGGCCGTGACGACCCTGCGGGCACGGCGGTCACCGTCGGCTGCGGCGCGTTCCGCCTCGGGCTTCTCGACGGTGACGAGGCCGAATTCGGCTGCCACGAAGAAACCGTTGGCGAGGATCAGGACGAAGGCCGCCATGAGCAGAAGGAGGGGGATGGTCATGCCGCCGCCTCCGGGGGGAGGGCGGCGCGTGTACTACCGGACGATCCGTCCATTGCTGGAGGGAGTCACTCCTCAAGTTGCAGTTGCCCGCGGGCCACGGGGTCCCGGGGCCGGTGGGAGGGCGCGGTGCTGCGCCCCGCCACCAGGGTAGTCATTGAGATCCCGGCCGCAACGGTAGGCGGCCACGGGGATCGGGGGCTCAGTGGTCGGCGGCGCCCGTTCCGCGGGCCTCGGCGAGGGCGCGCAGGGCGCGCGCGTCACGGATCGCCTGGGCCTTGGCGATCCCGGGCTGGATGCCGAGGACGGGGAGGCTGGTGCCGTCGCTGAGGTCCAGGAACACCCAGGGGTCGCCCGGGCGGAGGTTGACGCGCAGGATCTGCGCCCACTCCAGGCGGCGGGTGGTGGTGAGGTTGACCACGGTGACGCCCGCCTCGTCCGCGACCACCTTGGGCCGGCTGAGCAGGACGAGGACGGAGGTCAGCAGGACGGCGGTGAAGACGAAGCTGACCCGCTCCCCCGGGCTGAGGTTCTCCAGGAGGAGCGCGATCGCCGTGATGGTGGCGAACATGGCGAGCCCGACGCCCAGCAGGACGGCCCGGGTGCGGGTCGGCCGGAAGGTGACCGGCAGGGCGGGCGGGGCGGGCTGGGCGGCGGACTCGGACATGGTGGGTCTGCTCGGTTCTGCGAGAAGGGTCGCGGCGGGGACGGGCGGCGTCAGAGGCGGCAGGCGTGGATCGAGGTGGTGAGGATCGCGCGCGCGCCGAGCTCGTACAGGTCGTCCATGATCCGCTGGGCTTCCTTGGCGGGGACCATCGCGCGGACGGCGACCCAGCCCTCGTTGTGCAGCGGGGAGATCGTGGGCGACTCCAGGCCCGGGGTGAGGGCGACCGCGCGCTCCAGGTGCTCGGCGCGGCAGTCGTAGTCCATCATCACGTAGCTGCGGGCGACCAGGACGCCCTGGAGGCGGCGCAGGAACTGCGCGACCTTGGGGTCGTCGGTGGGGGCGCCGGCGCGGCGGATGACGGTCGCCTCGGACTTGAGGATCGGCTCGCCGATGACCTCCAGGCCGGCGTTGCGCAGGCTGGTGCCGGTCTCGACGACGTCCGCGATGATCTCGGCGACGCCGAGCTCGATGGCCGTCTCGACCGCGCCGTCCAGGTGGACGATGGCGGCGTCGATGCCGAGGTCGGCGAGGTGCTTGCCGACGATTCCCTCGTACGAGGTCGCGATGGTCAGGCCGCCGAAGTCCTCGGGGCCCTTCGCGGTGCCGGGCTTGGTGGCGTAGCGGAAGGTGGACCGGCCGAAGTTCAGCGGCAGGATCTCCTCGGCGTTGGCCCCGGAGTCCAGCAACAGGTCGCGGCCGGTGATGCCGATGTCGAGCTTGCCCGACGCGACGTAGATCGCGATGTCCTTCGGACGGAGGTAGAAGAACTCGACCTCGTTGTCCGGGTCGACCGTGACGAGTTCCTTGGACTCCTTGCGCTGGCGGTAGCCGGCCTCATGGAGCATCGCCGACGCCGGTCCGGAGAGTGAACCCTTGTTGGGGACGGCGATGCGCAGCATGGGGCTTCCTTTGGTGCGTAGGGGCGAAAGGGGTGTGCGTGAGCGGGGCGCGCGGGCGGACCCGCGGCGGGGCTCGGCCTAGAGGTGCGCGTAGACGTCGTCGAGGGAGATCCCGCGCGCCACCATCATCACCTGGACGTGGTAGAGCAGCTGGGAGATCTCCTCGGCGGCGGCTTCCTTGCCCTCGTACTCGGCGGCCATCCAGACCTCGGCGGCCTCCTCGACGACCTTCTTGCCGATGGCATGGACGCCCTGGGCGACGAGCTCGGCGGTGCGGGAGGTGCTGGGGTCGCCGTTGGCGGCCTTGAGCTGGAGCTCGGTGAAGAGCTCTTCGAAGCTCTTGGGGGGTTTGTTCGCCATGATGGTCCTCAGAATACGGGTTGGCGCGCTGTCTACTGGCGCCAGGGTTCGCTCACGGTGCGCAGGGTCATGGCGGTGGAGACGGCGGCGGTGACCGCTTCGTGCCCCTTGTCCTCGTTCGACCCCTCGAGGCCGGCGCGGTCCAGCGCCTGCTCGTCGTTGTCGCAGGTCAGAACGCCGAAGCCGACGGGGACTCCGGTGTCGATCGACACCTGTACCAGGCCCTGGGTGACGCCCTGGCAGACGTAGTCGAAGTGCGGGGTGCCGCCGCGGATGACCACGCCGAGGGCGACGATCGCATCGTAGCCCCGACCGGCCAGTACCTTCGCCACGACCGGGAGCTCGAAGCTGCCCGGGACGCGGAGCAGGGTCGGCTCGTCGATGCCCAGCTCGTGCAGGGCCCGCAGGGCGCCGTCGACCAGTCCGTCCATGACCTTCTCGTGCCACTGGGCCGCGATGACGGCGACCCGGAGGTCGCCGCAGTTCTTCACGCTCAGTTCGGGTGCGCCCTTGCCGCTCACAGCTCTGCTCCTCGGTGGTTCGTGGTGTACGGGTCGTGGGGGTCTTCGGGGGTGGGGGTGTGCGCAGTGCCCGTACGGGTCACTGGCTCCCGCAGGCGGACGTGGTCCCGACGCCGTCCAGCCAGGGCAGCTCGTGGCCCATCCGGTCGCGCTTGGTGCGCAGGTACCGCAGGTTGTGCTCGCCCGCCTCGGTCGGCATCGGCTCCCGGGCCGAGACCGTGACGCCGTGGCGCACGAGGGCCGCGGACTTCTCGGGGTTGTTGGTCATCAGCCGGACGCTGTGCACCCCGAGGTCGGCGAGGATCTGCGCGCCGGCGGCGTAGTCGCGGGCGTCGGCGGGCAGGCCGAGCTCCAGGTTCGCGTCGAGGGTGTCGCGGCCGCGCTCCTGGAGCTCGTACGCGCGCAGCTTGGACAGCAGTCCGATGCCGCGGCCCTCGTGGCCGCGCAGGTAGATGACGACGCCGCGGCCGTCGGCCTTGATCCGCTCCATGGAGGCGTGCAGCTGGGGGCCGCAGTCGCAGCGCTGCGACTGGAAGATGTCGCCGGTCAGGCATTCGGAGTGCATGCGGACCACGATGTCCGCGCCGTCTGCGATGTCGCCGTGGACGAGGGCGATGTGCTCGACGCCGTCGACGGTGGAGCGGTAGCCGTACGCCGTGAAGTCGCCGAAGGCGGTGGGCAGGTTGACCTCGGCCTCGCGGCGCACGGTCGGTTCGGCGGAGCGGCGGTAGGCGATCAGGTCCTCGATGGAGATGATCGTCAGGCCGTGCTTGCGGGCGAAGGGGATCAGTTCGGGCAGGCGCAGCATGACGCCGTCCTCGCCCGCGATCTCCACGATGGCGCCGGCCGGGCGCAGGCCCGCGAGGCGGGCGAGGTCGACGGCGGCCTCGGTGTGGCCGTTGCGGACCAGGACGCCGCCGGGCTTGGCGCGCAGCGGGAAGACGTGGCCGGGGCGGACGAAGTCGGCGGGTCCGCTGACCCCGTCGGCGAGCAGGCGCAGCGTGGTGGCGCGGTCGGCGGCGGAGATGCCGGTGGTGACCCCGTGGGCGCCGCTCGCGTCGACGGAGACGGTGAAGGCGGTCTGCATGGATTCGGTGTTGTGCTGGACCATCTGCGGCAGTTCGAGCCGGTCCAGCTCGGGGCCCTCCATGGGGGCGCAGATCAGGCCGCGGCACTCGCTCATCATGAAGGCGATGATCTCGGGGGTGGCCTTCTCGGCGGCGATGACGAGGTCGCCCTCGTTCTCGCGGTCCTCGTCGTCGACGACGACGATGGGACGGCCCGCGGCGATGTCGCGGATGGCCTGCTCGACGGGGTCGAGCCGGTAGGGCTCGTCCGGGGCGGCGTCGGGCACGGGCGTGAGGGGGGTCCTGAGGGCGTTCATGCCGTTGCTCCTTCCATGGCCGGGGCGGGGGTGGTGCGCGAGCGCTGGTACCAGTCGTAGGCGCCCCACAGCACGAGCGCGAAGTAGACGACGTAGACGAGGCCGGAGAAGGCCAGGCCGCTGTTGAAGGCGAGGGGGACGCCGACCAGGTCGACGAGGAGCCAGGCGAACCAGAACTCGACGAGGCCCCGGGCCTGCGCCACCATCGCGACGATGGTGCCGACGAAGATGTAGGCGTCGGCCCACGGGCTCCACGACAGGTGCGGGAAGAGCGTGAACAGTCCGCCGACGGCGAGCGTGCCGAGCGCCGCGCCGGCGAGGAGCAGGCCCCGCTCCTTCCAGGTGGCGGTGCGGACGGCGATGGAGCCGTCCTGGGCCTTTCGGCGGCCGAGCTGCCAGGCGCGCCAGCCCCAGATCGCGACGGAGATGACGAGCAGCTGCTTGCCGATGCCGCCGGCGAGGTTCGCGGAGGCGTAGGCGGCGACCAGGATGAGGCCGGAGAGGAGCTGGGCGGGCCAGGTCCATATGGAGCGGCGCCAGCCGAGGGCGAGGGCGGCGAGGCCCATCAGGTTGCCGATCATGTCGGACCAGATGACCTTCTGGTCGAAGACCTCGAAGGCCTCGGTGTTGAGCCAGGTCAGGGCGCTCACTGGTCTTCTCCTCGGGGGTCTTCTCCTCGGACCGTCAGGGGGTCCACGCCGGCGGCCAGCAGGCGTTCGACGTACTTGGCGAGGACGTCGACCTCGAGGTTGACCGGGTCGCCGGGCTTCTTGAGGCCGAGCGTGGTCAGCGCGAGGGTGGTGGGGATGAGGCTGATCGTGAACCAGTCGGCGGCGGCCTCGACCACGGTGAGGCTGACGCCGTCGACGGTGATGGAGCCCTTCTCGACGACGTAGCGCGCGAGGGTGCCGGGGAGGGCGACCTTGACGATCTCCCAGTGCTCGGAGGGGGTGCGGGAGAGGATCTCGCCGGTCCCGTCCACGTGCCCCTGGACCAGGTGGCCGCCGAGCCGTCCGCCGAGGGCCATGGGGCGCTCCAGGTTGACCCGGGAGCCCTGGGCGAGGGCGCCGAGGCTGGACCGGTTCAGGGTCTCCTGCATCACGTCGGCGGTGAACTCGCCGTCGGCGGTCTCGACGACGGTCAGGCAGACGCCGTTGACGGCGATGGAATCGCCGTGTTTGGCGCCCTCGGTGACGAGCGGGCCGCGCAGGCGGAAGCGGGAGGCTTCCGTGAGCTGCTCGACGGCGGTGACCTCGCCCAGTTCTTCGACGATTCCGGTGAACACTCAGTGCTCCTTGAGGGCTGTGGGGACGGACGCGGTCGTGGGGACGGCGGTGATGCGGAGGTCGGTGCCGATGCGGTCGGCCGCGGTGATCCGCAGCCGGAGCGCTTCGGTGAGGGTGGCGATGCCCGCGTCGCCGAGGGCGGCGGGGCCCGCGCCGAGCAGGACCGGGGCGAGGTAGCCGACGACCCGGTCGACGGCTCCCGCGGCGACGAAGGCGCCGGCGAGGGTCGGGCCGCCTTCGAGGAGGACGGAGCGGATGCCGCGCCGGTGCAGCTCCGCGAGGACGGCGTCCACGCGGACGCCGTCCTTGCCGGACGGGAGCCGGGCCACCTCGACGCCGGGGAGGTGGCGGGTGTCGGCGTCCTCGGCGACGGCGATCAGGGTGGGTGCGGCCCCGTCCAGGACGCGGGCGGTGGGCCGGACGGTGGCGCGGGTGTCCAGGACCACGCGCAGGGGCTGGCGGACGTCGCCGGCGCTCCCGCGGACCGCGAGGTGCGGGTCGTCCGCGCGCAGGGTCCCGGAGCCGACGACGACGGCGTCGGCCTCGGCGCGCAGCCGGTGCACGTCGGCGCGGGACTCGGCGGAGCTGATCCAGCGGCTGGTCCCGTCGGCGGCGGCGACGCGGCCGTCGAGGGTGGCGGCGTACTTCCACAGGACGTAGGGGCGGCCCCGGCGCACGGATGTGAGCCAGGCGGCGTTGCCCTCCTCGGCCTCGTCGGCCAGGAGCCCGGCCTGGGTGGTGACGCCGGCGGCGCGCAGGGTGGCCGCACCGCCGCTGGCCTGCGGGTTCGGGTCCGGGACGGCGTAGACGACCCGGCTGATCCCGGCCTCGGTGAGGGCGCCGGCGCAGGGGCCCGTACGGCCGGTGTGGTTGCAGGGTTCGAGGGTGACGTAGGCGGTGCCGCCGCGGGCGGCGGGGCCCGCCGCGCGCAGGGCGTGGACCTCGGCGTGCGGGCTGCCGGCCCGCTCGTGCCAGCCTTCGCCGACGACGGTGCCCGCGGCGTCGGTGATGACGCAGCCGACGACCGGGTTGGGGCTGGTGGTGCCGAGACCGCGGGCGGCGAGCTCGACGGCTCGGCGCATGGCGCGGGTGTCCGCGTCGGGTGCTGCGTGCGCGGCGTGTGTCGCCACCGGGTCCTCCTGCCACATCGGGCACGGACTCCGGGGCCTGTCGGGATACGACAGATGAAGCGGTACAGCACACACGGGGACGCCGAGGCCGGGAAAACGGTCCGAGGGTACGCATCCGCAGGGATGCGTCGACGAACCGCCGACGGCGGCGTACCGGTGACTGGCCCGCCGCGCACTGCCTCCCATCCGGACTTTAACCGTCGGTCCAGGAATCTCACCTGGTCAACCGGCCGCTGGCTGCGGACGGGTCGCGGACTATAACCGCCGGTTCGGAATTACACCGACCCCGGAGTGCGCTGCTACTGGTACTGAAGCCAGTCTGCCACGGGCGATCGGCGGCCATGTGGGTGAAGCGGTGTGGCCTGGCTCACACGGGCGGGGCTCCGGGTGCGCTCCGGGGTGCGGGAGTCGACCTGTTGGTCCAGACCTATTGACGGGGTGGTCTAGTCCTTTTAACGTTCCCTTCACCTTCCCGGGAACGGCCCGTCAGATGTGCGCACATCACGGGTCAACACGCTCCATCCCACGCCAAGTTGCCTCATGTCGTGTCCAGGTACACCCTGCCACCCTCCCCTCCCCAGGAGGCACCATGCTGTCCCCCACACGTACGAGAGCGATGCTCCTCGCATCCGGCGCCGCAATCGCCGGGCTGCTGGTGGCCGGGCTCTCGACAGGCGTCTCGCACGCCGCCGACAACGAGAGCTGTCGCCCCGACGGCCTGTACAAGACGGCCGGTGTCGACGTCCCGTACTGCTCGGTCTACGACTCCGCGGGCCGCGAGAAGATGGGCACCGACCACCAGCGCCGCGTCATCGGCTACTTCACCGGCTGGCGCACCGGCAAGGACGGCACCCCCGCCTACCTCGCCAACAACATCCCGTGGTCGAAGATCACCCACATCAACTACGCCTTCGCCCACGTCGGCGGCGACAACAAGATCTCGGTCGGCGCGGACAACGCGAACAACGCCGCCACCGGGATGACCTGGCCGGGCGTGGCGGGCGCCGAGATGGACCCGGCCCTCCCGTACAAAGGCCACTTCAACCAGCTGACGAAGTTCAAGAAGCAGTACCCGAACGTCAAGACGCTGATCTCGGTCGGCGGCTGGGCGGAGACCGGCGGCTACTTCGGCGACGACGGCAACCGCGTCGCCTCCGGCGGCTTCTACTCGATGGCCACCAACGCCGACGGCTCGGTCAACCAGGCCGGCATCAACACCTTCGCGGACTCCTCGGTCGAGTTCATCCGCAAGTACGGGTTCAACGGCGTCGACATCGACTACGAGTACCCGACGACCATGAAGGACGCGGGGAACCCGCTCGACTGGCAGCTGGCCAACGCCCGCCGCGCCGGCCTCGTCAAGGGCTACGACGTCCTGATGAAGAGCCTGCGCGAGAAGCTGGACCGGGCCGGCGCCGCCGACGGCAAGCACTACATGCTGACCGTCGCCGCCCCCTCCTCCGGCTACCTGCTGCGCGGCATGGAGACCTTCCAGATGCAGAAGTATCTGGACTACGTCAACATCATGTCCTACGACCTGCACGGCGCCTGGAACGAGTACGTCGGCCCGAACGCCTCGCTCTTCGACGACGGCAAGGACGCCGAGCTGGCCGCCGCGAACGTCTACGGCAGCTCCCAGTACGGCGGCGTCGGATACCTCAACACCGACTGGGCCTACCACTACTTCCGCGGCTCCATGCCGGCGGGCCGCATCAACATCGGCCTGCCGTACTACACCCGCGGCCACAAGAACGTGCAGGGCGGCACCGACGGCCTGTGGGGCAAGGCCTCCGCGACCACCTGCCCGGCCGGCGCGGGCCTGACCAAGTGCGGTGACGGCGCCGTCGGCATCGACAACCTGTGGCACGACAAGGACACCAACGGCGTCGAGTCGCCGGCCGGCTCCAACCCGATGTGGCACGCCAAGAACCTCGAGAAGGGGATCGTCGGCGACTACGTCACCACGTACGGCTTCCCGGCGAACACCGCCCTGACCGGCACCTACGCCCGCAAGTACGACTCGACGCTGGTCGCGCCGTGGCTGTGGAACGCCCAGAAGAAGGTCTTCCTCTCCACCGAGGACGAGCAGTCGGTGGCGGCCAAGGCCGACTACGTGGTCAGTCGCGGCATCGGCGGCACCATGGTCTGGGAGATGGCCGGCGACTACGGCTGGAACGCCGCGAAGGGCCAGTACGAGATGGGCGACACGCTCACCTCGCTGATGTACGACAAGTTCAAGTCGGCCGCCCCGTACGGCGCGAAGAAGTCCAACAAGGCCCTGCCGACGCAGGCCGTCGACATCAAGACGGAGTTCACCGAGTTCAAGCTGGGCGACTCCAACTACCCGATCACGCCGAAGATCAAGATCACCAACAACACCCAGGCGACGCTCCCGGGCGGCACCGAGTTCCAGTTCGACTACGCGACCGCCGCCCCGGGCAACGCCTCGGACCAGTCGGGCTTCGGCACCAAGGTGATCAGCAGCGACCACACCGGCAGCAACGTCGGCGGCCTGAAGGGCGACTTCCACCGGGTCTCCCTGAAGCTCCCGGCCTGGCAGACGCTGGCCCCGGGCGCCTCGGTCGACCTGGCGTTCAACTACTACCTGCCGGTCTCCACGCCCTCCAACTGGACGGTGAACATCTCCGGCACGACGTACGCCCTCGCCGGCGACCTGGCGCGCGGCACGACGGTGGTCCAGCCGGGCGGCACGACCCCGCCGACCACCCCGCCGACCACCCCGCCCACCACGCCTCCCACCACCCCGCCGACGACTCCGCCGACCACGCCTCCGACGACGCCGCCGACGACGCCGCCGACGACGCCGCCGACGACGCCTCCGGGCGGGACGTGCACCACTCCGGCGTACGTGGCGGGCCAGGTCTACAACAGCGGCAACGTCGTCTCCCACCAGGGCCGCAACTGGAAGGCCCAGTGGTGGACGCAGAACGAAGCACCCGGCACCACCGGTGAATGGGGCGTCTGGAAGGACCAGGGCGCCTGCTGATCACCCGTGACCGGTAGGTGACGGCAAGCAAGACCGAACGCGTGAGGACCCGGTGGCCCGGCGGCCCCCGGGCCCTCACGCGTGGGGGGGGTGGGGGCGGGGCTTCGGCGGGACGGGAGCGAACAGGTATGGGGGGTTCCCGTCAGTCTCATCGTCTCTCCGGGTCGGGCCGGTCCCTCAAGGGCGCTCCTCCTTCGTCGTCGCGTCGCTTCGCGATGGCCTTCGGCCACC
>NZ_JBHXSC010000096.1:0-21683 GCF_042716505.1 Streptomyces sp. NPDC058674 | reverse complement strand
CCCGAAGGGCCGAACGATGCCGTGGGCAGCTGCTGCCAGGTGCAACCCGACGTCGCGACGAACACGATCGCGGCCAGGACTTCACGGTCGCCGTGCCGGCGCCGTCCCCCGCCTTGGGGACGCGACGGCGCCTCCGGCACCACCCGCTGGAACAGCACCCACAACTCATCCGGCACCAGCCGCTCAATGATCCCCACCATGACCGACAGCCTACCCGCGAAGCCCAAATGAGATGACTTCTTAGGCAGGGGCGGGCGTGTACCACCGGGGAGCAGCCCGCTCCCGGCCCGGCGTCCACGTCCTCCAGGACGGCAGCGCCCACCGAACGCAGGTGCTGCTGACGCAGGTGCTGCTCACCCTCTCCATGAGCGGTCCTACGCCACCAGACGGATGCTGCCGCAGGCTGAACCTCCCTACGCCGGAGTCCCCGCGGAAGGTCCTGTCGGGGGCTCCGGCGCATGCGCCGGCTGCGGAGATTGGCTAATCGTCAGCTGGCCGGCCCGGGCAGCCATGCGGTGGTTCCAGGCCGGTCGAGGGTTTTGAGTCGACGCCATGTGAAGACCCAGTCATCGATGTTGGCGATGCCGCAGGCTCGGAGAAAGGCGGTGCAGCGGTCGAATGCCGGCAGCTTCGTACCATTGAGCATGTCACTTACGGTGCTGCGCTTGAGCTGGCCGTTACTGACAGCCTCCAACCTGCGATAGGAGGGTTCACCGGCCCAGACGTGAACAGCCGTGAGAGCCGCGATGAAGTCCATCGCCGTCTGGATCGGCAACGGGTCGGGGCGTCCGTACTGCGGCATCGGCTCCCTGCTGTAGGTGGCGTGGGTGCCGGTTGTCTGGGTTGCGTGAACCGGGGACGGATTGTGGACGGTGACGTTCTGCGCCCCCGTGATGACCACGCCGCCGTCGCCAGCACTGGCGGCCGAGGCGGGGCCGCGGACATCAAGTGACCGCCGGTGTCCACCAGGCCGTGGTGGCCAACGCGGCCCGGACGAAGGCGGAGGGCACCGACCGCTGGGCCGACCTCCTTCGTACGACGATGCCCGAAGGCCTGGTCCGCGACGCGATCCTCGCCTCCCCGGCCTGGCCGGACATCGCGGCCGACATGGGCCGCCTCGACGCCCGCGGTGTCGACGTCGCCCGGATCCTCCTCGACGCGCACGCCGCCGGAGCCGGGGTCGACTAGGCCGTCGCCGCTGTCCTCACCGCCGCCGCGGCACCCGCTGCGCCCGCTCCGGCGGCGACCCCCGCCCCCGCCCGCACCTCCGCCGCCGCGCCCGCGTCAGCTCCGGCTGACGCCCGTGTGCCCGCCCCCGCTGCCGCGCCGACTGCCGCACCCGCCCCCGCTGCCGCGCCGACTGCCGCACCCGCTCCTGCTGCGGTGCTGGTGCGGGAGGCCGTCGATCCGTGGGCCGCCCGCGAGTACGGACGCGAAGCGGTCCTGGGGTCCGTTGGCCGAGGGCCTGAACGTGCCTCGGTACCTGGACCTCGGCGACCGCAAGAAGGCCCTGGAGCAGCTCGGCGGTGGACGCTGTCGGACCGGGGCCGGACCGCTGCCTGGGGCCGGCTGCTGGCCGCTAGCGCAGTTCCTGTCCCGCTGCCCAGCCCGGAGCGTCGAGGTTGATGGGCGAGTCGCCGACGAAGTGGGCGAGCTGCGTTTCCAGCTCGGCGAGTTCGGCGGCGCCCAGACGCACTTCCCAGCGGGCCCGCACCTCGTCGAAGATCGCCGTGCTCTCGGTGATCAGCCCGATCCCGTGATCGGTGATCCGGATGTTCTTGCGGCGGATGTCGGCGGGGTCGGTCTCGGTGGTGACGTACCCGCGTTCGACGAGCGCGGCGATCGTCTTCGCCGCGGCCTGCTTGGTGATGGCGAGTCTGCGGGCCAGGTCCGAGGCGCTGTCGGCGCCGGCTCGGATGGCCCGGATCGCGTACTCGTGCGACGGCCGGGCGTCGGGGTATCCCCGGGTCGCCAGCTCCCGGACCACTTCGTCCACCAGATTGCGGTAGCTGCCCAGGAGCAGCAGGGCGAGATCGGCGCCGGATCGTGAGGACATGACCACAGTCTAGATCTTCCCTTGACCTGGACAACCAGGTTGACCAATACTGTAGTCAACCTGGTTGTCCATCTTGGGAGTCATCGCATGACCAGCGCTTTCGTGACCGCCTCGCCCGCCGTGGCGGGCGTCACGCACCACACCGCCGACGTCAACGGCACCACGTTGCACTACGTCTCGGCGGGCGACACCGGCTCCCCGGTCCTGCTGGTGCACGGGTGGCCGGAGTCCTGGTGGGCCTTCCGCGACGTCATCCCGCTGCTCGCCGCCACCCACCGGGTGTTCGGCGTCGACCTGCGCGGCTTCGGCGACTCCGGCATCGCCGACGGAGACCACGACTTGGCCACCATGGCGGAGGACCTGCACCGGCTGGTCGCCCACCTCGGCGTCGGGCCCGTGCACGTGACCTGCCAGGACATCAGCGGCGGGCCGGTCTTCGCGTTCGCGGCCACGCACCCCGGCGACGTCCTCAGCTTCACCGGCGTCGAGACCACCCTTCCGGGGTACGGCTGGGAGATGCTGGCCGACGTGAGGAACGGCGGCTCCTGGCACGTGGGATTCCTGGCCGCCCCGGGAATTCCGGAGCTGTTCCTGGCCGGCCGCGAGCGAGCGATGCTCGACTGGGCCGTCTCGGTGATGACGATGGTGCCGGGCGGGGTCACCGAGGCCGACCTCGACGAGTTCGCCCGCACCTACGCGCGGCCGGGCGGCTGGCGCGGCACCGAGGGGCTCTACCGTTCCTCCCTGACCGGCGGCGACCGGATGCGGCAACTGGCCGAGTCGCGGCCGCTGACCGTTCCCGTGCTCGCCGTCGACGGCATCAACACCCCCTTCACCGAGCGGACGATGCGCCAGGTCGCCAGCGACGTCACCGCGGTCACGATCCCGGACGTCGGGCATTTCGTCGCGCAGGAGGCGCCCGCCGCCTTCGCCACCGCGGTCGGCGACTTCGTCGACCGCGTCGACCGGAGCCACTGAACGGCCGAGTCCCTGCACCGCCGCCCTCCGTGCCCTCTCCGGCCTGCCGCTGACGCGGCCTCGAGCCGGGGCAGCGCCGTTGCCTCCCGAATACGTGCTGCCGGAGTGGGCAACTCCCGCGCCGACACCGCGTGTTTCAACCGCGGATACGCCGTCCGCTCGATCGGCTCCACGAACCACGGGCGGGCGGGGGAGCTGCCGGAGCTCGAGCGGATCGTCCTCTTCGGCGTCGCCGGACTCCCCGGCCAGCAGTACCCACCACCGGGCCACGATTACCCGCGCCCATGATCGCCCCGCACGCCGGCCCCCGCCGCCGTACGCCGCGGTCGCTCGGCGCGCCGGCCGTTCCGCTGCGCCGTCGTGTGCCCGCCTCGGCGTCCGGGCCTGCCCGCCCGCTTCGTACGTGGCAGCGGGCTCGGGTTGGGCGGCATGCCGGTACAGCGCCGCCGGGCGGGCCCCGCTCCGCCCGGGCGCAGTCGGAGAGCCTGATTTTCTGACCTGCGACAACCTGCGTTGTCCGCGCCGGTATGTTGTCCGCGGGTGGCGGCGCCGCAGGGGCGCCGCAGGCAGATGTTGGGGAGTGCGCAGGTGGAGCAACAGGTCCGGGTCCCCGATGAGGACGGTGTCCGCGTCATCGTCTGCACGGGCGACTTCAACCAGGACACCCTGGGCCCCCTCGACCAGGCCTGCACAGCCGCTGTAGACGCCCCCGGCGTACGGCGCATCGTCCTGGACGTCACCCAGGTCGGCTTTGCCGACTCCTCCATGCTCAACCTGATCATCCGCATCCTGCGCACCGGCCGCCTGGTCATGGCCGGCCCCGTTCCCCCGCAGCTGGGATGGCTCCTGGACCTCACCCAGGTCCGCGCCGTGCTTCCCACCGCTGACGGCATCGAGGCAGCGCGCGCCCTGTAGAGGGGAGCCGGTGCCCGCCCGGCCGCCGGTCCGCTCTCGCCCCGGCCCCCGGCCCCGCCCTCCGGCCACGCCGGCACCGCCCCGCCGCGTTCGCCCCTGGCCTGGCCCGGCCCGGCCCGGCCCGGCCCGGCCCGTCCCGCTCCGCGTTCGGCCGGCCCGGCCCCGCTCGGCGTTCGCCAAGCTCCGCGCCGCTCCGCGCTCACCCCGGCCCCTGCTGCGCCCCCGCTCCGGCTCCCGGCTCCGGCGCCGCTTTCTGCGCCGCTCCGCGTCCGCGACCGGGCCGCGCCGCGGCCCGCCCAAGCCACCGCCACCTGCTCCTGGACCTTGAAGCCGTCACCTTCTGCGACTCCTCCGGTTTCAACGCCCTGATCGGCATCTACCGCTGCGCGAAGGAAGCGGAGGGCAGTGTGACCCTGGCCGCCGTTCCTGACCGGCTCGAGCGGCTGCTGAACCTCACGGGCCTGAGCACCCTGCTGCCCGCCTACCCCACCACAGCCCAGGCCCTCAACGCCCATGACCTCAGTCGGAACACAGCCATCGCGTAATCCCATGAGGTGCCCGCCGCAGACGACGGCGGCAACCCCGGCCGTACGGGACGACACGAGCGAGACGTGGACAGCCGTACCAGCGCCCTCAGCGCCGTAAATGGCGAGCTCCAGGGCATCAAGGGGAAGCTTCATCATGTGGGTTGTGTCTGGTTCTGCCCAACCACCCGCTTTCGGAGAATTCGCCGTATGAGGGTGGTTGAGTTGTGTGCCAGTGGTGTTGCCACGCTGGCTGACCGGTGTGCGCCATCCAGCTGAGCGGTGTTGTCAGTCCCGGCTGCCAGAGTGGCGGGCATGGACCTCGACACCTTCTGGCAGATCATCAGCGACACCCGCGCCGACACCGCGGACGAGAGCGAGCGCGCGGACGCGCTCACTGAGCACCTCGTAGGGCTGACACCCGGTGAGATCGCAGACTTCGACCGGCACTACGAGGAGCAGAAGGTCCGGTCCTGCACCTGGTTGCTCTGGGGCGCGGGTTACCTGGTCAAGGGTGGCTGCAGCGAAGACGGCTTCGACTACTTCCGCGACTGGCTGATAGGCGCCGGCCGCACTCTGTTCGAGCAGGCCCTCGCCGACCCGGACAGCCTGGCCGAACTGCTCTCCCCCGACCAGGGGGAGCTGGAGGCCGGAGACTTGGGCTACGCGGCGGGTCAGGCCTACCAGCAGAGCACTGGCGAGGAGCTCCCCGATAACGGCATCACCTTCGGCAGCCCGACCGGCGAGCCATGGGAGGACGACGACCTGGCCGCCCTCCTCCCGCGCCTGTCAGCTCGCTTCGCGGAGTAGCGCCTCCGAGGCGGAGGTAGAGGCAGCGGTGCCGCCCAGCGGCGGTTGACCACGGCCGCCGCGGTGAGCACGACCGCTGCCACGACTAGCCTCGCCGTTTCGGTTGGAGTGATGAGACGTCGCTGATCGTCTGCTGTCAGGTGGGCGAGGTGACTTCGTTGCTTGAGCATGGCGGGGTCCCGGCGCGGGGGTCGGGTTCTCCAAGGTCTTTCGGGTCGTGGGCGGTCAGGGGTTCACTGGTCAGCCGGCGGGACGGGGCAGTGCGGCAAGGCGGTGGAAAGCCGTAGCCAGTTCGTGTCTCCAGGGCCAGGTCTGCGATATCCGCAAGCGCAGTCGCCGACCGCCCCGGGTGAGGCGGGCGGCGACGTGCAGCAGCTGGTAGCGGAGCTTCTTCGGCTCGCCAGCCGCCAGCTCCCCGTCCAACAGCAGGACGCGCATCCAGGCCAGCAGGTCGATCGCCGCGAGGCTGAGTTCGAGCCAGGCCGCGTTGATGGTGAAGTGGCGGGAGGGGAAGCGGCCGAAGCCGGTGGTCTTGCCGCACCGGATGTGGTCCTCGACGGTGGCATGCCCGCGGTGACGGACCTCCAGGAACTGGGCGGAGCCACCACCGGAGTAGGGAGTGTCGGTGAGAAGCACCTGGTGCCGCAGGCCCTCGTCCTGGTCGAACAGGGACAGCTAGGCCGTTTCTTACCGATCATCTGATCGTTGGTTGATGTGTGTCGTTGACTGACGCGCAGTGGGCGCGGATCGAGCCGTTGCTGCCGGACCGGACACCTCGGCGGGGTGGTCGGTGGCGGGACCATCGCCTGGTGATCGACGCGATCGCGTTCAAGTACCGCACGGGCACTCCGTGGATGGACCTGCCCGAGCGGTTCGGTTCATGGAAAGGTGCCCACAGCCGGCTGCGGATGTGGGCGATCGACGGCACGTGGGAGCGCGTCTTCGCTGCCCTGCTCGCCCAGGCCGACACGGAGGAGGACCTGGACTGGGTCGTCTCGGTGGACTCCACCATCGTCCGTGCCCATCAGCACGCCGCCGGGGGCCGCCAAAAAGGGCTCCGGCCGGCGAGCCGCACGACCATGCCCTTGGCCGGTCCCGCGGCGGACTGACGACGAAGATCCACCTCGCGGCCGACGGCCGGTGCCGGCCACTCGCGTTCGTCCTCACCCCGGGCCAGGCCGGTGACGCCCCCGCCTTCCCGCAGGTCATGGCCGCGATCCGGGTGGGCCGTCCGAAGGGCAGGCCCAGGTGTATTGCCCAGTGAGGTTGGGGACGCGGCTGGCGGGTGGTTTGCCTGCGAGTGCGGTGTGTCCGCGGTGGTGATTGTAGATGTGCAGCCACTGCGGGAACGCGTCGCGTCGTTCCTGTTCTGAGCGGTAGGGGCGGGCGTAGGCCCACTCGTCCAGGAGGGTGCGGTTGAGGCGTTCGACCTTGCCGTTGGTCTGGGGCCGGTAGGGCCGGGTTCGCTTGTGGGTGACCCCGGCCGCGGCCAGCGTGTCGCGCCAGAGGTGGGACTTGTAGCAGGAGCCGTTGTCGGTCAGGACGCGTTCGACGGTGATCCCGACGCTGGTGAAGTAGGCCTGTGCCCGTTCCCAGAAACCGGTGGCGGTCTCCTTCTTCTCGTCGGTGTGGATCTCCGAGTAGGCGAGGCGGGAGTGGTCGTCGACGGCGGTGTGGATGTACTGGTAGCCGGCGCCGGACTTCTTCTTGCGGCCCGCCGGGCGACCGAGGACCTTGTGGCCGCCGCCGTCGGGGATGCTGCCGAGCTTCTTGATGTCCACGTGGACCAGTTCGCCGGGCTTCTCGCGTTCGTAGCGGCGTATGACGGTGCCGGTGGCCCGGTCCAGGTGGGTGAGGCGGGCGATCCGGTAGCGGGTCAGGACCCGGTGCACGGTCGAGGCCGGGATACGCAGGAGTCCGGAGATGCGGGCCGGTCCCCAGCGTCGCAGGACGCGGATCTTGATGATCCGGCGTTCGGTGCGGGTGGGGGTCCGGCGCGGGCTGTGGTGCGGGCGGGAGGACCGGTCGGCCATCCCGGCCTCGCCGAGCATCCGGTACCGGTCCGCCCACCGCTGGGCGGTGGTGGGCGAGACCTGGAAGCGTTCGGCTGCCCGGCGGTAGGTCCAGCCGTCCTCGACCACACAGCGGGCCAGCCGCAGACGTCCGGTCTCGGTCAGGGGTGCACTACGGTGGGGCACGAGGGCCTTTCGGTCGGTGTAGACGTCGCAATCCACACCGAACCCGGAAGGCCCTCACCCGTTCAAGAAGCCGTAGCCGAGACCTGCGTCACCCGTCCACAAGCTCCCTGGACAGAACACCTAGGGGTGTTCCTGCCGCAGAGGGGCCGCATGACCGCCGGAGTCCACCAGGCCGTGGTGGCCAACGTGGCCCGGACGAAGGTGGAAGGCACCGACCGATGCGCCGACCTCCTGAAGGCGACGATGCCCGAAGGCGTGGTCCGCGACGCGATCCTCGCCTCCCCGGCCTGGCCGGACATCGCCGCCGACATGGGCCGGCTCGACGTCCGCGGTATCGACGTCGCCCGGATCCTCGTGGACGCGCACGCCGCCGGGGCCGGCGTCGACCAGGCCGTCGCCGCCGTCACCACTGCGGCGGCCGCCAAGGCACCCGCGTCCGCACCGGCGGCGACCGCCACTCCTGCCCCCGCCCCTGCCCCCGCCCCCGAGCCCGCTCCGGCTCCGGCTCCGGCTGACGCCCGTGTGCCCGCACCCGCCGCTGCGCCCGGCACCGCTCCCGCTTCTGCTGCGGCGCCGCCGGGGCGGGAGGCCGTCGATCCGTGGGCGCCGCCCGCGAGTACGGATGCGAAGCGCTCCTGGGGCCCGCTGACCGAGGGCCTGGCCGTGCCCCGGGACCTGGACCTCGGCGACCGCGCGAAGGCGCTGGAGCAGCTCGGCGTCAACCGGCTCGCGCACGCCGCGATCGTCGGCGTCGTCAAGGACGTCCTCCCCGAGGCAGAAGCGGGCCTCCTGGTCGGCTCCCGCCAGTGGCCCCTGCTCGCCCACCGCATGGACCGGATCTGCGACCAGGGCGGCACCGGTCTCCTCGCCGCGCACCTGGCCCGCCTCGGCGAGAACACCACCTGGAAGGACGGCCCGTCCTCCACCACGGTCGGGCGTCTCGTGGACGCGACCCTGCACGCCCTGACGACACCGCCCTCCACCCCGGCCGCACCCGCGTCCCGGGTCCGCGTCTCCCCGACGGCTGCCCGTTCCCGCTCCACCACCACGCCCGCCGCTGCGGCACCCGGCCAGCAGGCCCCGACGGAAGCCGCCGTCCCCGCCCACCGGCAGCAGGCCGCACCGGCCAGGGGCGCGGGACATGCACGGTGACGATGCCTACGGTCCCAAGAGGGAGACGGCCCCATGGCCCCGAGGTACGGGTGACCTGGAGGGGGCGTGATCGTTGGCACAAGGCGGCGCATCACGTCCGGTGGGCAGTGGACGGGTCTGCCGGACGACACCCCTGGGTCAGGGCTGGAAGGGCACCAGCAACTGCCCAGGTGTGGGCGGGGAGTAGGGGAGAAGGGACTGTTGTGCCCAGGCGCCGTCGAGGACAGCGACGCGGACCACGTACGGAGAGCCTGAAACGTGAGCGAATTGAGCGCCACGGATGGTCGTAGGGTCCGATTCCTGCCAGCCTTTGTAGAAGGCGTAGGTCATCACGTTTCCGGTTTCGCCAAACCAGAATTTGGAATAGCCGGGCTTGTCGGCGGGTTCGTAGGTGACCTTCCACAGGCCGCCGCCAGAGCCGTTCCAGGAGGTGGTGCCGGTTTCCCGGTCGTATGCGGCGACCAGTGGTTCGCACAGCATGATGTTGTCGAGGGTGGAGAAGTGGAGGCCGACCAGCACGTAGGGATCCTCGAAGATGAACTGGAAAGGCTGGTAGAACGCACCGTGCGATCCTCCCACGCCTTCGTAATGCTTGGTCAGGAGGTCCATGAAGCGGTAGGTGTTGCCGTCGGAGAACGTGGTGCGCTTCTCCACGGATTCCACGTTGTCGCTTCCGGCGACAGGGTGGCCCACACGGTAGAAGATGGGTTCCTCCACGCCGTCTCCCAGGACTACCTGGGTGAGGACTTCCCGGTTGTTGTCGACCAGCAGGAGACGGTCCGGCTTGGTCTCCGTGGTCGTCTCCATCAGAGGCTTGGGGTCGGTGAGGGAGTCACCGACGAGGGAGGCGTTCCACTCGGTCAGTCCGTACACGGAGGCCAGGGTGCGCGCGAAGGACGCCATCTGCTGCTCGACCCGTGACCGGAACAGCTCATCCTGCACGGCGTGGATTCCCAGAGCCTGACGGGCCTTGCCGAGCATGGCGTACCCCTGTGCCTGGACAGCCACCAGCCGCAGGAAGTACAGCGCCGCATCCTTGGGAACGATCTCCTCTTCGTGCTTGGCCAGCCGGCAGAAAACCTCCATCAACGGCTTGCCCAGCAGAGTGTCGCCCACCAGCACGCGATGCATCACATACAACGAGAACGGCAGCCCGCTGACCTCGTCAGCAGTGCTGAGAGCCCAGCTGCGCAGGCCGGCGGGATCGACGGCCACCGGCCCGGCAACCGCGCCTTCCCCGCCGGTGATACTGACCGGCACTTCCAGGGCCATGGTGCTGCTGTAGGCGACGCGGTACTCGTGCTCCGACATCAGCGTGATCACCGAACTCCAGTCGACTCGGTCGTGGAGTTCGGCCAGCTCGGCCAGCACGTCCTGCAGAAGCGACTCGATGTGCGCCAGCTGCGCCTGGACCTCTTCCAGCCCCTGGGCCAGAGCCGCGACCTGCTGCAAGGTGGTGGTGAACCAGGCGTTCATGTCCGACCACAGGCCGGCGACCTGATTCGACAGCTTGGCGATGTTCGCGTTGATCTCCGCCGCGAGCTGCTGCTGCTGGGCCATCATGGCCGCGAGCTGCTGCTTCAGTTCGGCCTGGTGCTCCCCGCTGGACTGCTCGATCTGGGCGATCAGGTCGGAGATCTGGTCCACCTGATCGGATACTCCGCCGATCTGCCCGGATACTCCGCCAATGCCCGTGAGCAGGTCGCCCTGCCCGGCCAGGATGGCCTCCAGCAACTCCGAATGGTTCGCCAGCAGGTCCTCGATGTCCATATCCGGACCTGTGCCGGCCCCCACGAGCCCCGCCACCAGGTCGATGATGCCGACCACCGTGCCGAAGTCGAACAGCCCCTGGACCTGCCCCCGTGAACTTTTGCTGAGCAGGGCGCGCCCCTGCGGCGTCTCCAAGAGTGCCCGGCCCGTAGTGCGCCGACCGACAACGATCTCGCTCAAGTGAATCTCTCCCTGGGTTTTCTGTTCCGGCGTGCTCCGCACACCTACCCAAGGAGGACGTAGAGTAACAGTTCGATTACAATGCGTGATGGGATTTCTGGCCGCTTTGCGGGTCCCGGATGACAGCACGAGACCCCGAGACCCCGAGACCACGTGCCCCAGGGGCACCTGTGCGCGGCTGACTGGTTCAACGGCCAGCCCCAGTGCCCTTCACGCCCACTCCACGCCCAGCTCCGTGAGGGCGGCGAGCTGTTCCTGGGTGAGCTTGTCCCGTCGGGTTTTGGTGTTGGAGACCCACACCCCGAGCTTTACGATCACTGGTTCCGTCTCGCCGTCGGCGGCCGGCCCCAGCCGAAGCCGCGGTACCCGCCACCGGCAGCAGGCCGCACCTGTCAGGGGAGCGGGGCGCGCACGGTGACGGCGCCGACTCCCCCATCCGGAAACGGCCGCCCCGGCCGCCGTGTTCGGGCGTGGACGGATCGTGTGAGGACGGGCCGGTGGGCTTTGACCGGCAGGGACCGGATCGGTGCGGAAGGCCTGCTGTTCACCGCCGGTCTGCAGGCGCCGAGCTGGAGAGCGGGGAACTTCGGCTCGGAGCAGGCGGAGTACGTCCGAAAGTGGATCTTTTTCGTTGATGATCACCTGCTGTGGGGCGTGGAGATCTAACGAACGGCCAGTGGGCCCGGCTTGAGCCGCTGCTGCCGCGGGGCATCAAGCCGGGTCGGCCGCAGGTGTGGACACGGCGGCAGCTGATAGACGGCATACGGTGGCGGACCCGAACCGGTGCTCCCTGGTGGGATGTGCCCGAGCGTTATGGGCCGTGGGACCGGGTCTATGACCTGTTCCGGCGCTGGCAGCGGGACGGCACCTGGGCCCGCATCCTGACCCAGCTCCAGGCCGAGGCCGACGCGAAGGGTCTGATCACCTGGGACATCAACGTCGACTCCACCGTCTGCCGGGCCCATCAGCACGCCGCCGGAGCGGCGAAAAAGGGGATCTCCAGAAGGAACCGCCCGGCGGGATCTTCGTCGAGCCGGCCGACCACGGCCTCGGACGCTCCCGTGGCGGACTGACCAGCAAGATCCACCTCGCGGTCGAGCAGGGGCAGAAGCCCCTGTCCGTCGTGATCACGGCCGGGCAGCGGGGCGACTCCCCGCAGTTCGAGCCGGTCCTGGAAGCCATCCGGGTTCCCCGGCTGGGTCTCGGCAGGCCACGCAAGCGCCCGGACCGAGTCCGGGCCGACAAGGCGTACGACTCCCGCCGCAATCGCTCCTACCTGCGCAGACGCGGGATCAAGTCCACCATCCCGGTTCCGGCGGACCGGGTCCGCAACCGCCTCAAGCGTGGATCGCGTGGCGGGCGGCCGCCGACGTTCGACAAGGACGACTACAAGCAGCGGCACGCGGTCGAGTGCGGGATCAACCGGCTCAAGCGCCACCGGGCCGTCGCCACGCGGTACGACAAACTCGCCGTCCGCTACGAAGCGACCGTGCTGTCGCAGCTATCAACGAATGGCTCTGACCTCTGTAAATGCTTCGGTGGCACCAGCTGTCGAGCAGTAGCGTGCCCCCATGGGGATCAGCGTTCAGGTTCGGACATTCACAGGCGCGGTCGAAGCCACGTGCGTACATCCATCCATCGCTGACCTGTGCAGACGGGCGGCGTGCCAGAACCTGCCCATGCTCGGACACGTCGATCCCTGCGACGACACCGTGTTCAACCGATCGCAGCTCAAAGTCCTCATCCCGGAACTCCGGGCCTTGGCGAACGGCTCAGCCGCCGAAGAAGCCGAGGCGGTGCACGAGATCCTTGCGCTGACCGCTCAAGTCGAGCGCAAGGCACACCGGTATCTCGTCTTCAACGGCGACTGACGACGCCACTTTCACAACAGGCCCCTAGGCGTGCCCACCAGCCACTCCAAGGCTGCCATCGGCTGGCTCGCGGAGAAGGCAGGCCGCCTCAAGCCCAACGGCCATCTCCTCTCCCGATCTCCGCTCAGCGACGTCCTGGAAAACGAGGCGATGCTCATGGGCGTACAGGGCAAGGCAGCCTGCTGGCGGACCCTGCGTGCCCTAGCCGAAACCGACACGCGCCTCTCCGAAAGCCATCTGGACGCCTTGCTAGAACGCGCTGAGCAGCAAAGCACGCCTGGAGAAACTGCGCGCCGCGGCGGCCGCCCGAACCTTGCACCCCCAGCCCTCCAGCACGACGCGGTAATCCCCCCAACGGCTCCCAGCCCACCTCCGCTATGCACTCGCACGGGGGCGCCTGACCGGGACGGGCGGTGGGAGCCGTACCGCTCTCGTCCACGGATGTGGTCCTGCTCCTCTGAGGCCGCATGCCCGCACTGGCTTTCGGCGTGCGCGCCCCGGTATGGCGGAGGATCGTGGAATGCGCCACTGGTCCGTGCTCTGCTGAGCCAGCCGGGAGATGCCATCCGCCATGCAATAGCCCTTATGTCGGCCGGGCTGATCGCTGGCGCGGCGGCCTGCGCCGGAGAGGCCACCGTGACGACCACGCCGGGAAGCGGCGCACCCGTCCAGGAAGCGGCACCTGCCGCACAGGAGCCAA
This sequence comes from Streptomyces sp. NPDC058674, assembly GCF_042716505.1. Classification (NCBI taxonomy): domain Bacteria; kingdom Bacillati; phylum Actinomycetota; class Actinomycetes; order Kitasatosporales; family Streptomycetaceae; genus Streptomyces; species Streptomyces sp. NPDC058674. Next base: position 8,529 of record NZ_JBHXSC010000096.1, on the reverse strand, counting down.
GCCCCACACCATCGCCGCCTGCGACGGTAGGGTCCACCATCGACCTCACCGGAACTGGGGACGGTGAGAAGCTGGCGGTCACCCTGGTGAAGGTCGTCGACCCGGCCGGCGCGCAGAACGAGTTCGCCACCCCGGCGGCCGGCACACGATTCGTGGCCGTCCAGTTCCGTCTGAAGAACACCGGCACCGCTGTCTACAAAGACTCCCCCGGCAACGGGGCCAAGGTCGTGGACGCCCAAGGCCAGCAGTTCGACACGGCGTTCTACCCCAGCAACGCCGGGGCGAGCTTCCCCGGAAGCATCACCGTCGCACCGGGCGACACGGGACTGGGGTTCCTCACCTTCGAGGTGGCCAAAGCCTCCAAGATCACCAAAGTGCAGTTCTCGATGAACAGCGGATTCTCTCCGAATACCGGCCAGTGGAACGTGCCCTGACCACGCTGAACCGGGGGCTCGGCCGTCCGGCAGACGGGCGGCGATAAACCGGTGGTAGCGACGTTCGCTGCTCAGCCGCCGTCAGTCAGCTCACCTGAGGCTGACCAGTAGGCCCGCTGGCATACGAGTGGCGGGCGCCGCTCCGACGGTGTGGCGGGTACCCGAACGAGGGACATCGGGTGTGTTCTGGTCCGGCCTGGTCGCCCCGGAAAGGGCGGCTGCGGCTTACCGCCCCCCGCCCCCGGGGCTTGCCGTCACGTCGCCGGCCCCCGGGGCGGGGAGAGCGAGCCCCGAAGCGGGCTAATCCGACGCCACCCCACCTCGGGACCCTTCCGGGTCTTGCGCAGGTGGTGGCCCTGGCCGGCGCGGCCCCTGACGGTGGACCGCCGGCCCGGGGCGGCATGATGAGACCCGTAGGGCGTGCGTGGTCTTGTCGTCATCTGCTGGCGAGGTCATGGACGTGGGAGCGGAACAGGGACAGTGGAGTACTGCGATGGTGACGGCAACGAGCAGTGACATCGAGCAGGCGGCCGAGGTGCTGCGCGCCGGCGGTCTGGTGGCCCTTCCGACCGAGACCGTCTACGGTCTGGGCGCGAACGCCGAGGACCCTGCCGCCGTCGCGCGCATCTTCCAGGTGAAGGGGCGTCCGCCCTCCCACCCGCTGATCGTCCACATCGCCGCCGCGGAGCACCTGGACGACTGGGTCGAGACCGTGCCCGAGACTGCGCGTCTGCTGGCCGAACACTTCTGGCCGGGACCGCTGACCCTGGTCCTGCGGCGCGGCCACCGGGTGCCGCTGGAAGCGACGGGCGGGCTGGAGACGGTGGCCGTGCGCGTGCCCGACCACCCTGTCGCCCTCGCGCTGCTGTCGGCCTTCGGCGGCGGCGTCACGGCCCCGTCCGCCAACCGCTTCGGCTCGGTCAGCCCCACGACGGCCGACCATGTCCGTACGGAGCTTGGTGATGGCGTCGACTTGGTGCTTGACGGCGGCTCCTGCGAGGTGGGCGTCGAGTCGACCATCGTTGATGTCACGGGCGAGATCCCGAGCATCCTGCGGCCCGGCGGGGTGACGCGCGAGGACCTCGAAGCGGTGCTGGGGCGCTCGATCGCGGTGCCTTCGACGAGTCATGTCCGGGTGCCGGGCCAGCACCCGTCGCACTACGCGCCGCGTGCGCGGGTTGTCCTCGTCGAGCCGGAACAGGTCGTTGCCGAGGCCGAGCTCGCGCAGGGGCGGGGGCACACGGTCGGTGTGTTCGTGCCTGCCTCCTTCGCCGGCGTCCCGGTGAAGGCGCACGCCGTGGTGGCGGTCCCCGGTTCGATGGATGCCTACGCGTACGGCTTGTACGGGTTCTTGCGCGAGCTCGACCAGCAAGGGTGCGACCTCATCGTCGTGTCCCTGCCGGGCGAGGAGGGGCTGGGGCTGGCGATCGCCAACCGGCTTCGTCGGGCTGCGGGGCCCCGGCTTTCCCGGTGAGCGGCCGCAACCGAAACGGTCAGGACGCGGTGGGAACCGCCGCGTCGACGCCGCGGGTGGCAACGAGCTGTGCGCTGCCGTCGGCCAGCCGGTAGGACAGGCCCACCACTGCGAGGCGGCCGTCGGCGACCCGTTCGGCCAGGACGCGGGAGCGCTCCAGCAGCAGGTCCACGGTGTGCTCGATGTGCTCGGCCAGGATCTCCTCGGCCGTCTCGCGTCCGGCGGCGCGGGCTGCCAGCACGCTCGGGGTCACCCGTTCGACGACGTCCCGGACGAAGCCGCCTGGGGTCTGTCCGTCTTCCAGGGCGGAGCAGGCTGCGGCGACGGCGCCGCACGAGTCGTGGCCGAGGACGACGACCAGGGGCGCGTTGAGGACGCTCACGCCGAATTCGATGCTGCCGAGCACCTCCGTACCGGCGACATGCCCGGCAGTGCGGACCACGAACAGGTCGCCCAGGCCGCGGTCGAAGATGATCTCGGCGGCCAGCCGGGAGTCGGAGCATCCGAACAGCACGGCGAAGGGCTGCTGGGACGGTGCGGTCTCGGTGCGGCGGGCGGCGTCCTGGTTCGGGTGCTCGGCGGTGCCGGAAACGAAGCGCTGGTTGCCGGCCATGAGCAGCTCGAAGGCGTCGCGGGGCGTCTGGGTCTCAGTCATGGCCGCAGCCTACGAGGCGGCACCGGCCCTCGCTGCGACCGGTCCCGCCGGAAGGCACCCGGTCGGGCGACGCTGCCGGCCCCGGCATTACCCCCAGGCGCCGGGCGAGGGCGCCCTCGAGGCGGAACCTCAGCGCCGTCGCCGGATTGCTAGACGCCGGGCTCCTGGTCCGCGCAGGGGACAACACTGTCGTCTTGGCCGATGACGTCCGGTACGGCCTCTACCTCACCGACCCCGACGACGCCAGTCCCTACCTGGTTCTACTTCCGCACCCACTGGCCAACTATCTATCAGTCACACCGGGAACGGTGACTGGCTTTGACCCCGGTATGGGCCGCACCCTGGACACATGGACAGTGCCCCCGTCGTCGTGCACCCGCCGTTCCTGAGCGGCGGACGCCGGGTGACCATGCGCCGTCATGACCTCGAGGAGGTCCTTGGTGTGGCCTACTCCGACCATGACCTGGTGGTTTTCCTCGAAGCGGCTGGGGTGGTCTCCCCGGAGAACGTGCTGGAGGATCCGCAGCTGGTGCAGTGGAGGGGCGCAGGCGCGCACGAGTGGCGCGCCGCCTAAAGCGGACCTGGAGTACCGACGGCCCCCGCGCCGCGCGGCGCGGTCGGCTCTTGTCAGGAGTTCCAATAGCTGCTGGTCAGGGACCCGCCCCTCGTGGCTCCGCCCGCCGGTGTCTGCGCGCTGCGCTGCGGCGTTGTGCCGGGGGTGCATCAGGTTTCGCCGCGCCAGGCGCCGCTCTGGGTGCCGCTTGCTGATCCGCGCGCCCGCGCCAACACCAGGAGCCCGGCACGGAAATCGGCCTCCCCTTGGAGGATGGAGGGGGAGGCCGACTTCCGTGTTGGCTGTGCGTTGCGGCTGGTTTACATGGGGGACTGGGTGTGACGGCGCGCTGAGCGTGCCGGGTCCAGGGCCTGGGGCTTGTCAGTACTCGCCGTGCTGCTGGCCCTTGTAGTGCCCGTCCGAGCCGCCGTTGTTGATGCAGGTGTTGCCGAAGGCGGGGTTGAGGAGGCCTACGACGTTGACGGTGTTGCCGCAGATGTTGACGGGGATGTGGATGGGGACCTGGACGACGTTCCCGGACAGGACGCCGGGGGAGCCGATAGCGGCGCCTTCGGCGGTGGCGTCGGCGGCGGCCATACCGGCCCCGCCTGCCAGGACGGCACCAGCGGCGGCGGTCACGGTTACGGCCTTGGCGACACGGAACATCGAAATCTCCTTGCACTCACGATTGCCGGGGGAATCCAGCTCGGACGACGCACCCCACAACCGCCGGAGCGGCCCGCCCGTTACGGGTACTGGGCCGAATCGGTGACCTGACACCGGAGCGGCTGTCGAACCGCCCGTTCTCAGACGTCTCGTCCCGTCGTCCCTGCAGCCGGCCCCACTCCCCAGCCACTGCTTCGAGTGGCTTGTATGTGTCCAAGGCGGCGTCCGGTCGTAGTGCTAGGAGTCATTCCACCTGCCGTTCCAGCCGTTGCCCGCGCAGTGGCACAAGCGCACCGGTCACCGGAAAGGTGCAGGTCAGAACGCTTTAATGGTTGATTACGCAAGGTCTTCCTTATGCGACGTTTAATTTCCCGCCCCGGGTAGTCGTGCGGCGGGACAGCGTTGATCTTGGTGTGATCCCGACCTCTGGAGCGCACTGTGTGCTTCGCACAACGGATTGGAGCGGTCATGAGCACTGTGAACCCGTTCGGCACCCCCGGTGGTCACCGCGCGGACGGCGACGTTGCCGGACACGGGACACGGCGGCTGTCGACGGAGACGAAGTCGGCTCTGAAGACGACGGAGTTCTTCGCCTACATCACCTCTGTGGTCGCGGTCCTGATCGCTTCCATGGTCGTGGGCACCGACGAAGGACACGGCGACTGCTTCCGCGCCGACCAAGCGTGGCTGTACATCGTGATCCTCACCGTCGGCTACATGATCAGCCGCGGGCTGGCCAAGTCCGGCAGCCGTGTGACCACTACGACGGCTCCTGACACGCGGCCTGCCGGACGCCCAGCCCGCTTCACCACCGGACCGGGCCCGAGCCTTGGGTAGGTAGCGCCACAACAGGTGATCCCAAGCCGCCCGCGGCCCCGCCCCCACACAGCACAACGCGCCTGGCTGGCCTACCTCGCAAGGGTGGCCAGCAGGCGCGTTGTGCTGTGTCCGGGCGGCCTCCGGCAGGCCAGGTGATTCACCAGGCCGGAAACGAGAGCGTTACAACGTGCTCCTGGTGTGGCCGAGCTCGTCGCCAACGCGATCCGACACGCCGCCGGCCCCTGCGCCCTGCACCTGGAACTGCTGGACCACTCCATCGACGTCTGCGTCGCCGACCCCCGCCTCCCCAGCCCCGCACCCCCGTACGGATGGAACCAGCGGGTGGGGGGGTCCTGGTCAAGCGACTCGCTACCGGCATCCGCATCAAGCCGGTGCCGGAAGGCGGAAGACCATCTGCGCGGAGCTCCCCTGATAGCAGCTACTTGCCCTGCTTGTTCAGCTGCTGTCGACTCCGTCAGCCCATCAGCGGGACGGGTCCCATGCTACGGGTCCGGCGCCCCTCCACTCCCCGAAGTCCGGGTCGGTGAGGTCCACGTCATCGGCGTCCTCGAACCCGGCAGCGGCGAGGAAGACACGGATGTCGGCCGGGCGGTGCGCGACCCCGATGGCGACGCCGTCGTAGCGGACCCGGCGCCAGCCCTGGGCATCCGGCGGGTAGACGATCAGCTTGGCGGCCATGCGCCCAGCCTCCGCCCCGTTTGCTCCAGAAGCACCTGGCCACGTCTGAATGGATGACCCCCAAGTCGGCCGCAGACCTGACCGGCGTCGCCCAAAGGCACTACTGATACGGAGAAGGGCCCTCGCCGTGACCTGTCTCCTCCGGAAGGCCCCCCAGACCATCGGAGCCTGATGACGGGGCCGACGGGTCCGGGGCGCGGCATCACGCCCCGGACCCGACGGCTTCCCTCCCTCGGGGGTCCACTCCCACCCTCGCACCCGTTCCAGGCCCGGAGGGTGTGACCGGAGGGGAGTTGAGACGTCGAACACTTCTCTCAACGGCACGGGAGCCCTGTCCGTTGCGCACCCCGACCCACGCCACCAGCGTCACTCGAGCAGTGGCCACACAAAAGGCTCATTGACTCTGTGTATCCATTGTCTTACTCTCCGTAGAGCCGATATGGCCCGGAAAGTAAGGATCGCAATGCGAATCTCCCGTATCCGCTCAGCCGTCGTAGCAGGAGCTCTTACGGTTGGCGGCGCGTTCACCGCCCTCCCGCCCGCCGACGCCGCCGCCACGCCCGGATCCCTGCACGGCACCAAATCCGCGACCATGGCCAGGGCGAATGTCACCGTCATCACGGAAGTACAGAACGCAATGGACTATCCGGCATGGCTTTATATCGGAGAGAATAACTCCTGGTTCGGCCCAATCGACGCCCATAGCACAAAAACCAGCGACATTCGGGTTCCCTGGGTCGGCGACTCAGCCGAGATGGGGAAGAGCATCAGGGTCTATAAGGACGGTATTACCTGTCCACCTGGTGAACCTTGCCGCCCACACAAATTTCATCTCTACTACATCTTTCAGGATTACTGGCAGCCGAACGACCAGGTCAAGTACACCGGTACTGGCGTCTACGACGTCGCCCCGCCCGTATCTGGCCCCAGCACCGGTGGCGGCAATAAGCGTCTCATCATCGCCCCCGACAAGCCATACATGTAGAAATGCGATTAGCTTGACTCTGTTGGTGATCTTGGATGGGAGAGGTCAGGTGCCGAGGGTGCGCCAGGACTTTGAGCAGGGGGATCCCCTGCTGGTCCAAGAAGTAAGGCGGTGCAGAAAGTGGGTGCAAAGGTCGGTGCAGGCCGCATGGAGGTAGGCCTTGGCCTCCTTACTTCCCCTCGGCGCGGCCGTCTGGGACGGCGTCCGGGGGACAGCCACGAACGGACGCAGGCCCTGTTCGCCACTACCCCGGCCTGCTGCCCGCGCTCGAAGCTCTGATCGAGCCTCACACCCGGGGCCTGGCGAGTGCGAGCAAACACGAGCTGGCAGCAGGCCCGCAAGGCGCTGGCCGACGAACAGGTCGCTGCCAGCTGATCCGGGCGCGGCACCCACTGGGGGCGGCGCCATCATTGCAGCTGCGGTGGCCGCCTTTGCCTGGCGGCCACCGCGGGAGGTTACGCGGTGGCCGTGTCCTGGCTGCGGGTGTGTGCGACGAGGGCGTGGGCGGCGGTGGGGTGGACGGGCAGCAGGGTGTCGAGGCCGGTGAGGTTCAGCAGCCGCTCAAGGCGGTCGGGGACGGCGGCGAGGACCAGGGTGCCCTCGACGGTCTTGGCGCAGCGGAAGATGCCGACCAAGGCGTTGAAGCCGGAGGAGTCGCAGAAGGTGACGGCCCCGAGGTCCAGGATCAGGTGGCGGTGGCCTTGTTCGATCAGGGCCAGTGCCTGGGCGCGCAGGTGGGGGGCGGTGTCGATGTCGAGCTCCCCGGCAACGTGGGCCAGGGCGAGGTCGCCATCGGTGTGCTGTGCGGTGAGGCGGAAGTCGGTCACGGGCGTCTCTCCGGCGGGGGCGATGGTGTAGGCGGTGGCGGTCGCGCTGAGGCCGTCCGCGGCGTCAGCGAGGGGGACGGACAGGGCCAGCAGGGCGACGTCGTCACCGGCCCCGTGGGGCATGGCGTCGAGGAAGTCGACGGTGTCCCCTATAACCGCCGCCGCGCTGACAGACGCGGTGCGCGCGGACAGGAAACGGGTCAGGCCCTCCTCTCCGATCATTTCGCCACCAAGGGTGCGGACCTCTGTCAGCCCGTCGGTGTAGAGGAGCAGTCCTTCGCCTGGGGCGAGGTGGATGCTGTGGGAGGCGAAGTGTGCGCCTGCGATGGCGCCGATGAGCATGCCGCCCTTGGGCTGCACCGCTTCGACTGCCCCCTGGCCGCGCAGGTGGTAGGCCGGGGGGTGCCCGCCGGTGGCCACCGTGACGGTGAACCCTTCCTCCTCGTGCGGTTCAAGGACGCCGAAGACGGCGGTGCAGAACCGGCTGCCGACGGCCGCATCGAGGAGCAGCGCCGTGTTCAGCGAGGTGAGGACCACGTCGCGGGATGTACGGGCCCTGCGGCCGCGCGTTCTACGCACCCGCCGAAGGGGATCCCGCAGGACCGTTCCTGTGGCACGGCGACACACCCTGACGCACCCGCGTCCGCCTGTTCCCACTCCGTACGCCATCCGTACGCGATATGTACGGTTCGGAGGATGGGGGGCGCCGCTCCTCCCCCCCGCTCCTGCTTCGCCGGCCGGCCCCTGCTCCGCCCGGCCGCGATCGGGGAGAGCCCGGCCCCGAAGAAGGCCGCCACAAAGAAGGCCCCCATCAGGAAGTCCGCCGCGAAGAAGAGCTCGGCGGCGCCGGTCAAGAAGACGGTCGCGAAGCGGGAGCCGCCCCGGAGCGCCTGAATCCACGGAAGAGGGATCTCCAGGCCGCGCGACCTGCTTGTTCTTGCCGAGGGTCACGGGGCCGACGCGTAGGTCAAGCCGTGCAGGTCGACCGTGACAGTGGTGAGGTGCGGGTCAGGCTGCTTGCGTGACCTTGAGCGGGGCGAGGGCGGCCCCCGCCCTCCGGCCACCCCCGCCCCGCCCTCCGCTCGGCCCCGCCCTCCAGCCCGCCTGCGCCCGTCCTCTGGCCCCGCCCTCCAGCCCGCCTGCGCCTGTCCTCTGGCCCCGGCCTCCAGCCCGCCTGCGCCTGTCCTCTGGCCCCGGCCGCGCCGCGCCCCGGCCGCCCTACCGGCGCCGGGCCCCGGCGCGGCCGCCGCTGGCCGCCGGCCCGGGCCGTCGGGTGACCCGGCCGCGTGGGCCGGGACGCAGTCACGAACACCGCAACGCAGCTACCGGCCGGCGGCAGCCGGCGGGCGGGCACCGGACAGGTCCGCGCCGGGGCCGGGCCCTCGGCAGGGCGGCGGGGCGGCGGCCGGGGCCGGAC
>NZ_JBHXSC010000095.1:0-22111 GCF_042716505.1 Streptomyces sp. NPDC058674 | reverse complement strand
GGAGGCTGGACATGGCACTGAGACCGTCGTCGAGCTGGTCGGCCGGGACGCCGAAACCCAGCCGGACGTGGCCCCGCGAACCGAAGCAGCTGCCCAGGCAGTGGATGCCGTCGGCGGCCGGTGAGCCGAGGATCACGTTCTTGAGGACGGCGCCGTCCTTGAGCACGAAGAGCGGGTCCTGGCCTTCGCCCTGTCCGCCGGAGCCGAGTTCGCCCGTGCCGTAGAACCGCTTGAGGCCACCGTCGTAGGGGCTCGAGACCTCGATGGTCGCGGGGACCGGCTTGCTGCCCTTCGCCTCGGGCCAGGCCGTCGCCGCGCCGGCCGAGGACAGCAGGCCGCCGGTGACGACGGCGGTACCCGTGAGGCCCAGGGCGGCCAGACCACCGATCAGCGCCCGACGACGGCCGACTCGTCGGCGGTGTCGTATGCGGTGTTCAGCTCGTGGAGTCATGACACATCTTCCTTCTGTGGGGGAGGTCTTTCAGGTCTTATCGGCTGGTGGACCGCGCGGCAGCGGCGTGCTGTACGCGCCCGCTCCCGGCCCGTCGGCGGCGGAGTCGCCGCCCTGACCTACCGAGGCATAGAGCTAGGAGGTGCGGGAGGACGTGCGGGGGTGAGAGGGCCGTTCGGTGCTGAGGGGCGCCCGGGAGACGGTGAGCCGCGCCTGGGCGGCCCCGCATGCGCAGGGCCAACCCCAAGGCGCCGACCGGGTTCGAGCACCCCTGTGGCGTCGCTGTGGGTGGGGAACGAGACGATCCGGGATATCCGTTCCGAGCGGTCACGCCGGGCCGGCCCGCACGGCACGCGGCGCTGCCCCCCGACCTGTCTGAGGCGGGGCCGACGGGGTGGCGACCGGGGTCACGCGCCGTGCGGGCAGTTGCCCCGGTACTCGGCGATCGACCAGCTCGGCTGCGGCAACGGGCACAGGAACTGCTCGTAGCGGGTGTCGTTGTCGATGAACCGCTTGAGCCAGCTGATGCTGTACGTCGCGATCGTCGTGTTCGACATGTTCGGCGTGATGTGGTTCGCGTTGTTCAGCTCCAGGTACGCCCGATCCAACGAGGACGGCAGGCTCTCGTAGAACGGTTCCGAGTGTGAGCGGACCGGGGCGACGGCGTCGCCGTCCGCTCCGATGATGAGGGTGGGCGTCTGGATCTCCGGCCAGCTCTTGTCCAGGTTCCACGCGGTGAGCGGAATGGCGGCCTTGAGCGAGGGCCGGTCCTTGGCCGCCTCCAGCGTGCCACCGCCGCCCATTGAGTGGCCCATGACGCCGAGCCGCGTGCTGTCCACCCGGCTGCGGACGCTGCTGGTCTTCGTGAGGTAGTCGAGCGCGGCCAGCAACTGGTCACCGCGGGAGGCCGGCTGGTCAGAGGTGGTGTTGGTGTCGATGGTGAACACCACGAAGCCCTGAGAGGCGAGCCGCGGCCCCAGCCAGGCGATCGAGGACTGGCGCGCGGTGTACCCCGGGGAGATCGCCACGGCGCCGAACGTGCCGTCAGCGGTGCTGGTCGGGTAGTAGATCGTGCCACCTCCGAACCCGGACACGGAGAACGGGGAGACCCTGGTCTCGGAGACGGCGTACGCGCCGCGCGTGGCCGTCACACTGGCCTGGGTGGGGGCCGGACCACGCTCGTAGAGGTTCTCCGCGGCGTTCGCACCGCCGGTGAGCATGGTCGCCAGGCCGGCCAGCGCCGCCGCGGACGCGACGAGACCAAGGTTCGGGCCTCGGGACCGACGGCGGTGCCGCGCCGGGCCGTTCTCCGGGGCGGGTGTGGACGACTGGGGAATTGTCTGCATGAGCGGTTTTCCTCTCTCCTCGTCCCCTGACGGCGGTGCGCGGGCGGTCCCGGGAGCGCCCAACGGCTGTCGACACGTGTCGTCGGCCAGTGCACCGTGTCGTCGTGGAGGTCGAGGAGGACGGTGGTACGCGGATCGGGTAGGCGTCCGGGCCGTATGGGGACGGTAGAAGCGTGGGGCACTCCTGATCGGACACCTGCGGCCGGTTCCCGGGGCCACCCCGGGGCCACCGGCCGGGCCCAGCGTAAGAGGCGGGCCACCTCCTGCGCATCGGTGGAATCACCGGTCTCACAGCTCACACTCAGCAAGCTCACAGCCGCGGCGCTCTCGGCCGCCCCCCCTTTCTTGTCCGAGAATCCGCTGGCCGCGCTGCGTACTTCTGCGCTGTTCGACCACCCGATTCTCGCCAGGATGTCTTCAAACCGTCTGTTACGCTCCGGAAACGTAAGACAGGAAGCGGCAATCAACATGTACGACCAGATAGCCGACACGGGCGGTGACCGGGCCTCCCAGTTGTTCCAGGCTGCCGAGCGTGCTCGCCGCGGCGGGCAGACCCGCCGCGCTCTTGCCCTGCTCGTGGCTGCCGCCCACAGCACGGCCGGTGGCAACGCACCGCTGCGCGCCCGGGCCGAACTGCGGCGGGGCCTGCTTCTGTTGAGCGACGGCCCCGTGGCCGATGCCCACCAGACCCTGCTGCTCGCGGCCGAGTCGTTGGGGTCGCACGACGTGGAGGGCGCGGAGCAGGCCCTTGCAGCGGCGGCGGAAGCAGCCTGGGCCGCCGGCGACCTCACGGCTTACCTCCAGACACTGGAACGCCCCGCCGGACGCACCGCGGACGAGACGCCGCCGGCTGGACGCCCCGCGGACCCGGGCACCGCGGCGGCACCGTGGGGCGCCTTCCGCGCGGGCATGCGCCACGTCGTGCTGGTCGACTTCGCGCGGGCGGCGCAGAAGCTGCAACCGCTGCTCACCGCCGCGGCACACACACAGCAGCCGGACGCCCTGCTGTACGCGGGCCGCGCGGCGCTGATGCTGGGCGACATCACCGCCGCGCGGCGCCTGCTCGGCCGTGCCCTGGCGGCCGCCGGCGCCGAGGGCGTGTCCGGGCCGACCGCCCGCATCCTGGAGTTCCTGGCCTACGCCGAACTGCGCGCCGGCTTCCACCACCAGGCCCGCGCCCACGCCGAGGAAGGCCTCCGCGCCGCCCGCCGGCTCGGTCAGCGCAACATCGGCGCCCAACACCACGCCCTGCTGGCACTGGTCTTCTCCCTGGTCGGTGACGACTCCGCCACCGAACATCACGCCAAGGCCGCCCTGTCGGTCGCCCGGCCGCATGGACTGCTCCAGGTGAGCACCATGGCGGAGTGGGCCCGCGCCCGCGCCGACCTCGGCCACGGCCGAGCCGAACAGGCCGCGATCCGTCTCGCACCGCTCCTCCGACCGGGCCCCCGACGCGGGCACTTCGGCCTGTGGATGTTCGCGGTGCCGTGCCTCGTGGAGGCGACGGTCCTGGCGGGACTGGACGAGGACGCCACCGACATGGTCGACCTGTACGCCGAGTGGGCCGCCCTGGGTGCCGATCCACAGGCCACGGCCCAACTGACCCGCCTCCGAGCCCTGACAGCGCGGGAAGAGGACTGCGACACCCTGTACCAGCGGGCTCTGGCGGAGCACGAGGCCGTCGGCGGCCAGTTCGAGCACGCCCGCACACTCCTGTCCTACGGCATGTGGCTGCGCCGCCGGCGCAGGCCCCTGGAGGCCCGGCAGCAACTGCGGGCCGCCCTGGTCGGCTTCGAACGCTGCGGCGCCCTGTTGTGGGAGAAGCGCACACGGTCCGAGCTGCGGGCCGCCGGGGACAGCTCTGCCGGCGACGACGTCAGCGCTCTCGGGCGGCTGACGCCGCAACAACAGCGCGTGGCGGACCTGGTGGCGTCGGGCGCCACCAACCGCGAAGTGGCCGTGCGCCTGTCGCTCAGCCCTCGCACCGTGGACCACCACCTGCGCAACATCTTCAGCCAGCTGGGCGTCCGCTCACGGGTCGAGCTGGCACTGCTGATGAACGGCGACCGAACAGAACGAAGCGGCGGCAGCGGGGGCGAGAACGCCTGACCGACAGTCCGACGGCCCGGCCGTACGACATGGCCGCTGCCGTGGCAGGTCCAACGGGTCCGCGCGGCGCAGTTCGGCCGGCAGTGCGGCGTGCGGGCGTGGCCAGACGTTGGCCTCGGTCCAGTCCCGCAACCGGCGCCAAGGTGTGACTCCGGAGCAGCCCACGGTCTCGGCCGGGACATCGCGCCAGGCAACGCCGGTCCGCAGGACGTACATGACGCACGCGAGAGCCACCCGGTCCGGAGCGCGAAGCCGCCCGGGATACCCGCTGCGCCGTTCGGGAGCGGGTGGCAGCAGCGGGGCCATCCGCTCCCACAGGCCGTCAGCAACAGGATCACCACGCACCCGGACACCCTGCCGACCAAGATCGACAAGCGCGAGACCCGTAGCTCAACTCATTCTGAAACGATCAGTAAGTGACCCGGAAGCCCGCTGCCGCGTGGTCGCGGCGGTCCCGGTGGAAGGTCAGCCGGTCCCAGGTCGGGAAGGACAGGTCGGTGACGGCCAGCAGCCGGCCCGCGGCATCGTGCAGGGTGCGCCGTACCGTCAGCCCGCAGGCCGACGAGGCGGCCGGCGGGTGGGTGGTACGGGTCATCGTGATGGTCTCGGCGACCCGGCCCTCCACCTCGGCCCGGTCGAGCCAGCGGTGCAGCGGCTCCAGGTCCTCGTCCCGGACTCCCGCCACCCGGTCGCGGTAGCCGGACAGTTCGGGGCTTCCGGCGACCACCTCGGGGCTGAAGTACGTGGCGGCGTGCCGCAGCGTCTCCCCCGCCGGGCCGCGTTCGCGCTGGTGGTGGACCAGAGTGCGGGCCCCGCCCCCCATGCCGAGGAGCGCGGCGAGCGAGGGCGGCACGGTGACCAGGGTGAGCCAGCTGTGCCGCACGGCGGGTGCGGGCCCCGGTTCGGACACGGGCCCCGGTTCGGACACGGCCGCCCCCGGGCGGGCGGCGGGCGCCCCGGCGGGCAGCGGTCCGGCGATGAGCGCTCCGGCGGCGAGCGCTCCGGTGGGAACCGGTCCGGCCGCGAGCGGACCCGCGGCGGGCAACCCCGTGGCGGACAGCCCCGTCGCGGACAGCCCCGCGGCGGGCGCAGGCCCCCCCGCCGCGACGGGCCGGGTGCCCCGGCGCCCGGTGACGATCAGGCCGTCCTCGCGCAGTTGCTGGAGTGCGGCCCTGATCGTCTGGCGGTTGACCTGGTAGCGGGCGGCCAGGCTGCGCTCGGAGGGCAGTCTGCCGCCGGGCATCTGCGCGGCGCGGTCGAGATCGCTGCGCAGAGCTGCGGCGATCCGCTGGTACTTGGGCATGGCGGCCGGGCCGCCGCCCCGCGAAGGGGAGGGCATGGCTTCTCCTCTGACGGGTGGTCAAGGACTGCGCGGTCTGCTCCACCAAACGTAGCATTGGTCTATACCTCTGGGTGAGGGGGGACCGGGATACAGGACCACGTTGGCCGATTACGTACCCCGACCACCCGCCAGGCCGCTGCTCCGCGGAGGCGCCCTACCCGCGCAGCGGATTCGGCAGCGGTTGGTAGCGGGCGTCGGCGCCGTCCGCCCGCGTCCAGCGCAGCAGCAGGTTGGTCTTGGCCGGCAGGCTCGGAGCGGCCAGCAGTTCCGCGATCTCGGGGAGCCCGCGCTCCGCGTCGTACCGCAGGAACTCCTCGCGCGCCGCCGGCCACACCAGCGGCGCGATGTCCGGATGGTGTTCCACCAACGCCCCCGCGATCTCCATCAGGTGGTTGACCACGAGGCAGTAGACCAGCCGCTGCCAGGCCTCCGCCCGTTCGGGCCCGGAGAACGTCCTGACCCCCTCGGCATCGCGGAAGAGCGCCTGTACCGGCAGGCCGGAGGCGTCCGAGGCGATCACGGTGTTCTGCACGTGGGCCTCCAGCGCCACCCCGTGGCTGCCGAAGAGCTCCAGCACGGGCGGCACCACCTGGCGCAGGTACGCCCGCCACCAGCCGGCCGGGTCGGGACTGCCGGCGAGCGGGCTGCCCGGATATCCCTCGGCGAGCGCCGCCGCCGCGAGCGGCGCGGCCCCCGGCACCACATGGGCGTGCAGACCGTCGCGGACCAGTACGGCGAGCTCCTCGAAGGCGAAGCCCGCGGTGCGGTAGCCCCGGTCCGCCAGCCAGGCCGCCGTCGATCCGCCCTCGCGCAAGGCGGCGAAACCGGCCACGACCGCCGCGTCGGTCCCGCACAGTCGCTGCAGGTCGTGACGCCACAGCCGGCGCACGTCGTTGGTGATCCGCACGTCGAGGCTGAACTTCACGAACACGTCCGCGACCGGATGCGGCGCGTACACGGTGCGGACGGAGGCGGTGGGCCAGACGGGCCGGCGGCTCTCCCCGAGCCGCAGCAGCCTGCCGTCGGCGAAGGCCTCGCGGACCGCTCCCCCGGCGCCGACCAGGTCGAGCTGCCACGGATGGGCGGGGAGCAGCCGGTACCCGGCGGGCGGGCGCGGGCCGTCGAGGACCTCGGGGAGCGCGTCCAGGACGCGGGCGGCGGCCGGCCCGCCCTCCTCGGCGACCTGGTCCTCGCGCAGACCGAGGAAGACCAGCGGGAAGCGGGCGTGGGCCTCCGGCGCGTACGGCAGCCAACTCGCCGCGGGCGCACCGCCCCGGGCCTTGGGGGCCGGGTGGTGGGGGTGGCCCATGACCAGGGACTGCTCGGAGCGGACGTACGGGTCCTCGGAGGGTTGCGCCACGGCGCGGGCGGCCAGCAGCGCGGCGACCGCCGCGCGGCTGTCGGCGATCTCGACCGGGAGTTCGTCGTTCGCCGTACCGGTGTGCCGGCGCAGTTCGTCGGCCGTGAGCTTGACCAGCTCGCTGTGGCTCAGCGGGCGCCACCCGTCCGTGGTCCGCAGTTCGGGCCGCTCCGGCCGGCGCCCGCCGTGCACCCGGAGCAGCCGCCCGCTGCCGCGCAGCCGGTGGACGCCGTCGCCCCGGTCGTCCGCGGCCTCCCGGAGCAGGCAGTTCAGGAGCGGGGCGGCGGCGTAGGCGTCGGCGGCGGGGTTGAGGTCCACTTGTTCCATTCGGTGCATCCGGTGCGCCGGAGGTTCGCGGGGGCGTAGCTCCGGCCGTGATCATCAGTATCCGCGATGATGACGTGATCATCCCGTCAAGCGCCATTTCCGAGGTCCGGAGCCCCAGCATGCACGCACCCGACTCCCCGGCCGAAGAGGCCGTCGCCACCGAGCTGGCCTCCGTGCGCCCCGCGCTGGGGTCCTCGTACGCCGCCGAGCTCGGCGGGGCCAGGGCCGCCGTGCTGACCAGGCTGTGGCGGGCTCTGGCGTACGAACCGCTGCCCTGGGTGGCGGCCCGGCACGCGGGGCCCGGTTCGCTGACGCTCCTGCTGGCCGGCGGCTCCCGGCTGGAGGGACCGGCGCCGGACGCCTACGCCACCCGGCCGTACGTGGACGAACTGCTGCTCGACGGGGTGCCGTACCGGCAGGCCGCCGCGCTCATGGCCGCGCTGGGGGTGCCGCACGGCAAGGAGTTCGCCGCCGAGCTGGACGGCAGCACGGCCTCCCTCGCCCTCTCCCGCGCCGGCCGGCGCCGCGCGGGGCCGGACCCGGCGGAGCCGACCGCCTGGGAATGGGAGCAGCAGGTGGTCGACGGGCATCCGTACCATCCGAACTGCCGCTTCCGGCCCGGCTTCTCGGTGGCCGAGGAGCTGGCGTACGCGCCCGAGCACCGGCCCGTGGTGGAGCTCGGGCTGGTCGCCGTACGGGCCGGGGAGTGCCTGGTGACGGGGGCCTGGCCGGACCGCTTCCGGGAGGCGGGGCGAATCCTGCTCCCGGTGCACCCGTGGCAGGCCGCGCACGTCCTGGGCGGGCAGCGGGTCCGGACGGGCTTCGCGGCGCATCCGCTGATGGCCTTGCGCACCCTGGCCCCGGAGGGCGGCGGTCCGCACGTCAAGACCGCGCTGAGCACCCGGCTGACCTCCTCGGTGCGGGACATCTCCGGCTACTCCGTGGAGACGGCGGCGGCCGTGTCCGCCTTCGCACAGACCCTGTCCGAGCGGCTCGACGGCCGACTGCACATCACCCGCACCCTGGGCGCGGCCACGGCGCACAGCCCCGACCTGGCGGCCGTGCTGCGCGAGCCTCCGGAGGCCTACGCGGATGCGGCGGCCGGGGAGCGGGTGCTGCCGGTGGCGGCCCTGGCCGCGTACCCGCCGGCGGGCTCGGCGGCCTGGCGGGCGCAGTTCGCGCGTCTCGCGCTGTCGGTGTGCCTGCGGGTACTGGACCTGGGGGTGGCCCTGGAGGCCCACGGGCAGAACCTCCTCGTGGTCCTCTCGCCCTCCGGCGCCCCGGTCCGGCTGGTCTACCGCGACCTCGCCGACATCAGGATCAGCCCGGTACGGCTGCGGCGGCACGGCCTGCCGGTGCCGCCGCTCGCCGGGCGGCTGGTCACCGACGACGTGGAGTTGCTGCGGCGCAAGCTCTTCGGGTCCCTGCTGACGGGGGCGCTCGGCGCCACGGCGGGCTCGGCCGCGGCCTTCGCCGAGGCGTTCGCGGAGGCGGCCGCGCTGCCGCCCACCGCCGACACCGGGGCCCTGCTCCGCGCGGCGCTCCCCACGAAGGCGCTCACCCTGATGCGGTTGAGCCCCGGGGTGCCGGGCGACCAGTGGGCGGAGCTGGCCAATCCCCTGGCGGACCGCTGACCGGACCGGGCGGATGCGGCCCGCCCGGCGGGATCCGAAGGAGACGGCTTAGGTCCTGTCGTCAAAGGAGCGCCGGTCAGGCCCGCGGTGTCCGGCGCCGTGCATCGCACGGCGGAGGGACGCCCGAGTACTGGACGTACTCGGGCGCCCTGACAACGCGGCGACGTGCGGTGCCGGACACCGCGGGCCAGGCGGGACGTTGACGACAGGGCCTAGTACTGCAACGGTGTTTGGTCTGACAGGTTGGCGGTTTCTGGTGGTGTGTGGCCGGGAACGTTCACCGTGTTCGAGGTTCGGGCTCATCTCTGGCCTGCCCATGTGGACCCGATCAGTCAGACACTGCGGCGTGCCATGTCCACGAGGTGCGGCGGGGGCGGCCGTCCAGCTCGCCCCGGCCGGTGCACCAGAGGAGGACCTGGGTCGGGTCGCCGGGCGGGGAGTCGGGGAAGAGACGGTGGAGCACCGCCGCGGACAACGGCGCTGGTGGCAGCCACGGCACGCCCAGCCCTTGGGTGATGTCGTAGGTGTGCAGGAGAACCTCGGCGACGCCCATTCCCGCGAAGCCCGCCCGGTCGCATGCCCCCCAGTGCCAGGCCCGCAGCTCCGGGTCGGCTGTGGCCAGGGCACTGCTGAGCAGCCCTGCGCAGGCGGTGACCACCTGGAGCACCTCGCGCGGGGCGGTGCCGGGGTGGACGGCCAGGTCGAAGGGCAGGTAGGCATCGGTGGGGCGAGCCGCCACCTGCCCGGCGTAGGCCAGCAGGTCGTGCGCGATGTGGGCGGCCGTTGTCCAGCAACTCCACTCCAGCGAACCCGCCGGAACCGACCAGTCTTCCGTGCCGTGCGCGCCGAGTACCCGCACCATCTCGGCCACGGCCTTGTCGACGTCCCGTTCGTCCAGGTAGCCCATCCCGAGATGCTAATGCTGTGGCCCGGGGATCGTGGTTAGGCAGCGGCGGCTGAGAGGAGCCGTCCGCCCCAGCGGGTGCCCTTCTCACTGCGGATGCGGGCACGTTCTTTGCGTTGGGCAGCCAGGACATCGGGGTGGCGGACGTTGGCGTTGCGCCAGCGCAGACGTGCAGCTCTCGGGTCTGGACAGTGTGGTTCGGGTGGCTGGAGTTAGCCAGGGTGAACTGCCGCAGGGGCCCGAAGTGCGCCTCGATCGGGTTCGCAAAGGAGGCGTTGGTCGGGGTGAAGCAGAGCTCGGTCTTGTTCTTCCGCGCCCACTTGCGGATCTTGCTTCCCTTGTGCCCGGAGAGATTGTTCGTGATCACGTAGATCGGGGCGCCGTCCGGACGGGCGGCCCGGATCGATTTCAGTGTGGCCAGGGACTGGGCGGCACCTTTATGGCGGCGGTTGACTCCCCACAGGGTGTCGTCGCCGATCGAGTAGCAACCGTGGAAGTAGGTGACTCCGTGGGTGCGGTGGTAGGTCGCCGGAACCCGGTCGGGTCGGCCCTGCTCCGCCCAGCAGGAGCCGCCGGTGGGGCGGATGCCCAGCGGTCCGAACTCGTCGAAAGCGAAGACCCGGTCGGGGAAGTGGTCCAGGACGTGCTCGATCCGGTCGAGTTTGGTATCGCGGTCGGGGTCGGTGGATTCCTTCCAGGTCTTGGCGCGCTGGAAGGTGATCCCGCGGCGGGCGAGCAGGCAGCGCAGGGCCTCGCGGCCGATACGGATCCCCCGGCCGTGGACGCGTCGCAGGTAGGCGGCGAGTTTGCGGATCGACCAGCGGGTGAAGGGCAGGCCTAACTTGGTCGGGCGGGTGGTGGTCGTGGCCACGACGAACTCTTCGTCGTCAGTGCTGAGATGGCGGGGACGGCCTCCCGCCCACTGAGGGTCCAGGCAGGCCAGGCCGATTTCGTTGAACCGGTGGATCACGTCACGGACCGTGTCCTCATCTGCCTGCACCAGTTGCGCGATCACCGGCACCCGGTTCCCGCCCGCCGAGGCCAGCAGCATCATCGCGCGCCGGTAGCGCACCGTGTTGGTACTGCCCGGCGCACTACCGGGGTGCCCGTCGCCCTGCGCACGGGCGAATCGCCGGTAGTTGACCGTCCGCAACGACGGCATACGCTCCAGCGAGGCAAGGTCGATCACATTCCTCGAAGAGCGGCACCGCGCCCAGCGGAGGCGCCGACGGCGTCAGTCACGGCGGCGCGGCGTCCGGGGTCAGTGGGGCGTGCCGAAGGCGCCGACGCCGGCCGCCGCGGCGGCGGCCGCGGCGGCGCGGCGCGGCAGCGTCGGGTCGGGGGATGCTCTGAGCAGCAGTAGTTCGTGGTAGAGCGGGGCGGTCGCGGCGACGAGCAGCGCCCGGCTGTCGGCGGGACCGGGAAGCTCCCCCCGGTCGGCTGCCCGGGTGACGACCACCGCACACCGGGCGTAGCGGTCCTCCCAGAACCGCGACAGCGCCGTCGCCGCCTCCGCAGACCGGAACCCGGCTGCGATCAGGGCCGTGGTCAGGTTCGGCCCGCCGCCCGCCAGTGCCTCGAACACCTCCTGGTTGAGGGCGGTCAGGTCGTCCTCCAGCGACCCGGCGTCCGGGGGGCTCCACAGATCGTCGGACGCGGCGTCGAGTACGTCGGCGAGCAGGCACCCGACGTCGCGCCAGCGCCGGTAGACGGTCGTGCGGTGGACGCCGGCGCGTTCCGCGACTGCGTCGACTGTCAGTCCGTCGTACCCCGCCTCCAGGAGGAGTGCGCCCACCGACTCCAGGACCTGGGTGCGGACGCGGGCGCTCCGGCCGCCCGTCCGGCGCCGCCTCGTGGCCGGTTCGTGTCGGCCGGAATCTTCGCTTGCCTGCGTACGGGAATGCATGCCAACATTTTAACGCAACATTCGTCGACTTAAAGGAGAACTCCCGTGGTCATTCACCGCGTCCCCACCCACCCCCCCACCGTCGCGACGACGATCCCCGCCCCCGAACTCCTGGAGCCGCCCTGTGACCCCACAGCTCACCGCGTCTGATCTCACCAAGTCCTACGAAGGCCGCCTGATCCTCGACTCCGTCGACTGCTCCGTCCCCGCCGGGGAACGCCTCGGCATTGTCGGCGAGAACGGCTCCGGCAAGTCCACCCTGCTCCGCCTGCTGGCGGGGGCCGAGTGCCCTGACCGCGGCGAGGTCGTCCTGCGCGCCGAAGGCGGCGTCGGCTACCTCGCGCAACAGGAAGACCTCGCCCCGCACATGACCGTCCAGCAGGTGGTCGACCGCGCCCTCGCCGAGCTGCGTGCATCGGAACGGCTCCTGCGCCGGCTGGAGGCCCGCATGGCCGGCGGCGACGCCACTGCCGAGACCCTCACCGCGTACGCCGACACCCTCACCGCCTTCGAACTGCGCGGCGGATACGACGCGGACGCCCGGGTAGAGCGGTCCCTGCACGGCCTCGGCCTGCTGAACCTGCCCCGCGAGTCCGCCACCGGCGACTTGTCCGGCGGCGAGGTCGTACGCCTGCGCCTCGCCGTACTGCTCGCCGCCACCCCGGAGGTACTGCTCCTCGACGAGCCCACCAACCACCTCGACGGCTCCGCCCTGACCTGGCTGGAGGATCACCTGCGCGCCCGACGCGGCATCACGGTCGTCGTCTCCCACGACCGGGTCTTCCTGGAACGCGTCGCCACCTCCCTCCTGGAGGTCGACGGCGACATGCACCGGACCGGGCGGTACGGCAACGGCTACGCCGGCTACCTCGCGGAGCGCGCCGCCGAGCGGCGGCGCCGCGCCGAGGCCCACGCAGCCTGGCGGGCCGAGGCGGCCCGACTGCGCGAGGCCGCCGCCGTCACCGCCCGACGGGTGGCACCCGGCCGGGCCATGAGAGACGGCAACAAGATGGCGTACGACCGTGCCGCCGGCCGGGTCCAGCAGTCCCTCGCAAGCCGGGTCCGCAACGCCGAAGAGCGGCTCGCCCGGCTGCTGGCCCGGCCAGTGCCCGCGCCTGCGGATCCCCTGCGGTTCACCGCTGTACCGCGCACCGCCACCGCCGGCGCCGCCGAACCCGGGACGCCCGCCGGGCCGGCTCGGTCCGGCGACGCGCGACGGGTGCTGCTGGCCGCAGCAGGTGTCGCGGTCGAGGGGAGGCTCGCGCCGGTGGACTTGACCGTGCCGGCGGGCGGCCGACTGCTGGTCACGGGCCCGAACGGGGCGGGCAAGAGCACCCTGCTGCAGGTTCTGGCCGGCGTCCTGGCCCCCGACCTCGGGCAGGTCGTTCGACGGCACGGCCGGGTCGGCCTGCTGGCCCAGCAGGCCGACGTGGGAGCAGGCCGCGGGACACTGCTCGCGGCCTACGCCGAGGGCCGCCCCGGAACTCCCGAGGAGCACGCCGAACGGCTCCTGTCGCTGGGCCTGTTCACCCGCGACCGGCTGTCCGCTCCGGTCGGCTCCCTGTCCGTCGGACAGCGGCAGAGGCTGGCCCTGGCCCGCCTGGTCACCGAACCGGCCGACGTCCTGCTGCTGGACGAGCCCACGAATCACCTCTCCCCCGCGCTGGCGGAGGAGCTGGAGGAGGCGCTGGCCCAATTCGCGGGCGCGGTGGTCGTCGTCAGCCACGACAGGCGGCTGTGCGCCCGCTGGTCGGGTGACCGGCTCGCGCTGCGCGCCCCGGTGGCCGCCGCGGCCGGCATCTGTCCGTGACGACCGACAGCCGCTCCGCCCCTCCTCCCCCCGCCGTCGAAAGGCGCCTCGCTTGACCACCTCCGTAAGCCCGCTCGGCACCGTCGCCCTCCCCACCGCCGGCTCCGGCCCGTACGCGCTGGCCGTCGGGCCGGACGGCCACCTGTGGTGCACTCTCGTCCACTGCGGCCGCATCGCCCGCCTCAACCCGTCGACGGGCCGCGTCGAGGAGTTCGCGCTGGACTCCTCCGACTGCGGCCCCACCCTGATCACCGCCGGACCGGACGGCGCGCTGTGGTTCACCCGGTACCGCGACCACCGGATCGGCCGGATCACGGTGGCCGGCGAAGCCCGCTCGTACGCACTTCCCGGCGGCGCGGGCGGACCGTACGGGATCGCGGCAGGGCCCGACGGGGCCCTGTGGTTCACCCTGACGAACACCGACCGCGTCGGCCGCATCGGCACGGATGGCGAGGTCCGCGAGTTCCCGCTGCCGTGCGAAGGGGGATTCCCGTCGTTCCTCACGGCGGGACACGACGGAGCCCTGTGGTTCACCCTCAACCAGGCGAACGCGATCGGCCGGATCACCGTCTCCGGCGAGGTCCGGCTCCACCCTTTGCCCACCCCCGGCGTCGCCCCGGTCGGGCTCGTGGCCGGCCCGGACGGGAGCCTGTGGTTCGCCGAGATCGACGCCGGCCGGATCGGGCGGCTCACGACGGGCGAGGCAGGCGTGGAGATCACGGAGTTCCCGCTGCCCGAGGCCGACTGCCGCCCCCACGCCGTCGCGGTCGCCCCAGACGGGACCTGCTGGTTCACCGAGTGGGGCACCGGCCGGATCGGCTCCGTCACCCCGGACGGCAAGATCACCGAGTACCCGCTCGCAGCCCCCGGCCGCGAGCCCCACGGCCTGGTCTTCGGCCCGGACGGCACGCTGTACGTCGCCGAGGAACGCGGCGGCGTCTCACGGTGGGAGGTGCGCCGCACCGGGCGGTGACCCAGCATCCCTCTGACCACGGCCCTCCACCGCCCATACCTCGGCAGGCGTGGCGGCAGGCCGCACAACCGCTGCACCAGCCCGCGCAGCCGAGGAACCGGGGTCGCCGACGCCGCACCTCCTGTGCGTCGGCTGCATGCATGAAGCCTGCTGTGCCGCAGCGCCGACGTCTCCCGCAGCCCAGAAGGCCTCCGGTCCGCGTCGCACCGACGGGCGTCAGCGGGTGGCGGATCCGCTCGTCACGGTCGCCCAGCTGCCATCGTTCACCGTGTACACCGTCAAGCGGCGGTTGGCCCTGTCGCCGTTCCCGTCGAAGGCGACGCGACCCGTGACACCGTGGAAGCCCAGCCCCGCCACGGCCTGCAGCGGTTTCGCCCGGGCGTCGGGGGGGAGCGTGCCGCCGTTGGCCGTCACGACGGCCTTCACCGCCTCGATGACGGTCCAGGTGGCGTCGTAGGCATAGGGGCCGACAGCCTTCACCCTTGAATCGTAAGTCTGTTTGATTATGGAAGGGGAGTCGGCGCTCCGGTTCGTGACCCGTTAGGCAGACCGGCCGGGAGGTTGACAGATCGGATGGTGCTGACCGGGTAGGCGCCGTGCACTGAACGACACGTCCTGATAGGGATCGGGCCGTCACTTCTCATCACTATGGCCATCGCCAGGGACTAACCGGTTCCGCCCTACCGGGTGCCGGCGTCCGGCTTTGCGCCGCCCTCTGCCCGGCCTGGTGGCCGGGCAGAGGGCGGCTTGCTGCAAGGTGGCCGTGGCCCAGCACAGATCACTGCCTCACCTCGCACGGTGAATACCTTCCCCCAAGGGGGCGGGGGAATACCGCGGTGGTGGAGGGGGCACCCGATTGCGGATCGGCGACCTGCGCGGGAGGTAAGGCGAGAGCGGGTCCTGGGCCCTGCTTGTGGCAGCAGGGCCTCGCGCCTGTGGGGCCGCGACGTCTCCTCGTGCTGTGCGGTGTCAGGAGCCGTCGTGGTCGTAGTTGTCCCGGCTGCCGGACTTGGCCAGCCCGCGGCTGATCATGTAACCGACGGTGAGGATCACGATGTACAGCCACGCCTTGTCGGCGCGGAAGTAGTCGAGATGGCCCTCTTCGGTGCCCACCAGCATGGAGGCGATCAGGACCGCGATGACGGAGGCAATGTAGACGAAGAACTCCGTCGTCTTCAGGGCCGACTTCGTCTCAGTCGACAGGCGGCGCGCGCCGTGTCCGGAAACGTCGGTACCGGCGGTCCGGCGACCTGCAGGCGTGCCGCCCGGGCTCGCAGTGGTCATGGCAGGTGTCCAATCCGTTGTGCGGAGCACGGCGTGCTCCACGAATGGGGAGCACGCCAAGATCGACGCCGTCCCACCAGGCGACTACCCGGAAATAGCGGAGTAGGTATCACGTAAAGAAAAAATCAGGCAAACGGACTACGGCAGGCACCTTGCCCGGGTTGGCGGCGGAATTCGCCCGGCTGACGGCGCTCGGACCCTGCGCTCTGCACCTGGAACTGCTGGACCACTCTATCGACGTGTGCGCCACCGACCGCAGCCCCCAGCCTCCCCGACCCCGAACCCCCAGTACGGAGGGAGCGGGCGGGTGGGGGTGGTTCCTCGTCAAGCGACTCGCCACCCGCATCCGCATCAAGCCGGGCCCGGAAGGCGGCAAGACCATCTGCGCAGAACTCCCCTGGTAGCAGCGCGCTCCCTGCTCATTGAAAGCTGTCGGCGCCGTCAGCTCCTTAGCGGGACGGGTCCCACGCTTCGGGGCCGGCGCCCCGCCACTCAACGAAGTCCGGGTCGGTGAGGTCGACGTCCTCGGCGTCCCCGAGGCCGGCCGCGGCGAGGAAGAAGCCGACCGGCCGGGCGGTGTGCGACCCCGATGGCAGTGCCGTCGCAGTGGACCCGGCGCCATCCCTGGGCATCCGGCGGGTAGACGATCAGCTTGGCGGCCATGCGCCGAGCCTCCGCTCCGTCTGCTCCAAGAGCACCTGGCCACATCCGAACGGGTGACGCCCGGGTCGACGGCAGGACGCCCCGCGTCGTCCAGCGGCGCTACCGATGTGGAGGGCGGGTCCTCACCGGTCATCTCCAGAAGCCGTTGGAGCTGGTGCGGGGGCGCGGCGACGCGGAGCTCGGTCAGAGTCGCGAAGGGGATGCCGCTCGCGTCCAGGACGACCAGTGGGTGGGCCTGGGCTGCGGCCAGGAGCATCTCCGCGAGGGGGCCACTGGTGTCGAGGTCCATGTCTCCGCAGGCGACGATCACGGGGGTGGCCTGCGGAGATGGCGGCATTTGAGCGTCGGCGTCCATGCGGTCAGCATGCCCCGCTGCCACCGGATGGCCAAGGCCACCGTATCGAGCCCCGCCCCGGATGCGTCGGCGGCCGACTGGCAGGAGTCAGGTCGTGAGCCGGCTGTTGCCGTCGCGGCCTTCGGCGCTGTCGTCGTTGAACCAGTAGTCGCCGGCGGCGAGGTAGCGGAAGGAGTGGCTGACCTCGGCCGCGAGGGTGACCGTGACGGCTCGGGTGCCGTCAGGGCGCGGGGACAGCTCGTGGGTGCCGGGCTTCCACTCGTTGAAGTCGCCGACGACGCTGACCGGCCCGGGCGGGGTGTCGGCGGGCAGGACGAACGTGACCTCGGTACGGCCCTTGCGACGCTGCTGCTCAAGCATGGTGAATCTCCTTCGGGAGAGGGGCGGGACAAGGCGAGGATGTACCGTTTGCACAATCGGAACAAATCACTTTCCGTCACCAAATAATGCGGTATGTGACGGTTGATGGCAGCGTGTCGGTGAAACATCCCAAGCGATCACGGAGCGCGCGATGAGCGGTATGCAGGACAAGCACCAGCAGCCGGGCACGGGCCGCGAGGAGCAGGAGCGCCCCCAGCGCCAGCGCCCGGGCCAGGACGAGCCCAAGGACATGCAGGGCAAGCCGGCCCACGAACGCACCACCCAGAATCCCTCGCGCGAGCGTGAGCAGGAGATGGACGACGACATGCGTGACGACGAGCTGTAGAGCTCCCCGGCACGTAGCGGGCCCGCCCGGACTGCATCCCCGGGCGGGCCCTGCCATACCCCCGCTACCCACGCCTCCCACGGCCTCTACAGTGAGCGCGTGTAACGGGATCTTGAGCTGATACGCGAGGTTCGGCACCCGCTGGACGCCGAGGGATTCGGGCTGGCGGACAACGGCTCGGAGGGCCTCCTCCGCACGGAGCCCGACGGCCGGCTGCTGCGCCGGCAGCTCCGTGAACTGCTACGCCCGGTCGTGCTGGCTCACGGTGACAGTGCGGACCTCGCCTCCCGCACCGAACTCGCCGGGTTCCAGGCCGCCATCCACATCGCACTGACTGCGCTGCTGCGCTCTGCCAAGTACGAGATCACCGAGCAGGACGACGGCTGGCTCCTGGTCACCCGCCCCTTCCCGGATGCCGCCAGACCACTGACCCCGGCGACATGGACGGCGGGGCCGGGGCGCGGCATCACAGCGACCGCTGCCAGCAGGGCGGCGATGATCAGTACAC
Source organism: Streptomyces sp. NPDC058674 (assembly GCF_042716505.1). NCBI lineage: Bacteria > Bacillati > Actinomycetota > Actinomycetes > Kitasatosporales > Streptomycetaceae > Streptomyces > Streptomyces sp. NPDC058674. Next base: position 4,433 of record NZ_JBHXSC010000095.1, on the reverse strand, counting down.
CGACCGCGTGGGCCACTTCGCCCCCCACCCGAGCGTCGGTGACCACTGCGGCCGCCGGGATCGCGGTGTGGCGAGCAACAGCTTGGTCGTGAGCTGCCCGCCGCAGCCGCCCAACAGCAGCCCGCACCAGAACGTGTGCCGGGGTTGGGCCATGTGCGCGTCTGGTCTGGCCGGTGCGGCCGATCCCCCTGAGCCTGATTGCAGTGCCCTGCGACCGCAGGGACGCGTGTGTCTGGAAGGACGCAGATGTCTGAACGCAACACGCTCATGCGCAGTCTGCACGACATCGGCCTGGCGGCCTGGTTCGGAGGCTCCCTCATGGGCGCCGTCGGGTTGAACGGAGCGGCGCGCACCGTCGAGGAGCCTGTCCTTGCCTCCCGGATCGCCAGCGCCGGCTGGGCCGCCTGGACTCCGGTGAACGCGGCCGCGATCGGCGCCCATCTGGTGGGCGGCGCTGCCCTGCTGGGGGCCAACAGTGCCCGGGTGGCCCACCAAAGCGGCGTCGGCGCCTCTACCGTCGCCAAGACGGTCCTCACCGGAGCCGCGCTCGCTGCCACCGCCTACAGCCGAGTCCTGGGCAAGAAGATCGAACTCGCCTCGTCCCCCGACTCCGAGGATCAAGAGGCGTCCGCCGACCACCCAGTAGAACTGGAGCAGGCACAGCGCCACCTCGCGATGCTGCAGTGGGCCCTGCCGGCACTGACCGCCGGGATGCTGGTGCTCAACGCCCTGCACGGAGAGCAGCAGCGCCCTGAGCAGCAGAAGGCGGGGATGCTGCGCCGGGCCGCCTCGCCCCTGGCCATGGCCGGAGGAACCGGTATGGCCGCCGTACGCCGTGCCAGCCACCACCGCGCCTCGACCGGCTGCTGCTGAGCTCACGGGCCAGGCCCGGGGAAGCGTCGGCCCTGACCCTTGGGCTGGGCACGCACCCCTGCACGCCGGCTACGAGCTGCCCGCGGGCCCGGGGAGACCCAGTCCGCACCGGTACCCGAAATCATCTACGCGAGGAGAGACACCATGGCCAGAGCCACCACGACCAAGGTGACGCAGCCCGTCACGGACGACAGCATCAAGGTGCGCCAGCTCAGCCACTACCAGTTCAGCTGGGTTGCCGGCGAGCCCGCAGAAAAGGGCACCCTCACCCTGCAGCTCGTACTCGACGAAGGCGCCTGGGAAGAGGTGCTGACCGTCGACATCGACGACGCCGACGTCCTCCAGGACCTCCTGCGCAACACGCCGACCGTGCACTACGACGTCAGCCGCCGCACCCTGATGTTCGGCGTCACCGCCGTCGGCACCTGAACGGCAACGTCCGCCCATCACCGCGGTCGGCGTCGTCGTCGGTCCCGATGGTTACAGTCTCGCCCTGGGCGAGGTCGCCGGCCTCGTCCTTGCACCCGACGCACACTCCCGGCCTGTCGGGCCGTACGGCACCCCCTCTACGTCGGGCGCTTCTATGCGGGCAGGCTGGTGGCGCGGGGCCCTACGACGGAGGAGGCCGGGGTGGTGTTGCGGCCGCCGGTCGAGCCGATGCTGGCGCAGGCCGTAGAGGCGGTACCGGGCCCCTTCGTGACGGGCTCGGGTCTTGCCTTCGAGCAGAAGTTCGACGGCTTTAGAGCGCTGCTGTTCACCCCGCCCGGCCGCGGCGGGCGGATGCTGCTGCAAACCCGGCGCGGCTCGCTGATACAACTCCGCGTGAGGGGCCGGGGCGGCATGGTGCGGGTGCCCAAGTTCTCCCCGTCGCGGCCGACCGGTACGCTCCCGCCCGTGAACGGTCTTCGGGTGGGAGCGTGGGTAGTAGCGGGCGGACTGGTCTTCGGCACACTCGCCCTCATAGGTGGCCGGTGGGCCCTCAACGGCGGGCTCTACGGCTGCACCGCCGCGGACGCGGCACTGCGGGACCCGATGGCAGCCCAGGTTCGGGCGCTCGGCACCCCACAAGGAGCACAGGCCGACGAAGCGTCCTACTCCGGCTGCGATGACGACGACGCCTTCGCGTACGCCGGCCGGGAGTACACCGAGCCCGCCCGCCGAGCGGACGTAGTCGCCTACTACCGGACGGCCACCGCCCAGAACGGCTGGCTGCCGGCACCGCCCGAGCCGGACGAGCCCGCCGGGCGCAACGACCCGGACGGCGAACGGATCGGCCTCTGCTTCACCAAGCGGATCGACGGTGCCACCTCCCATCTCGGCGTCTCCTGGGCATTCGACGGGGAGCAGGGCTATACGGTGGAGGCCCGGGCGAGCCGGAGCGGCAGCTCCTGGTGTCCGTGAGGGCGGTCCCCGGGGGGGCCGATGCGCGCCGCGCACCCTTAGGCGACCGTCCACGCTATCCATGCCGCACGCCCCTCAGCCGACTTCCCCGCCGGCCGCTACCTACTCACCCTGGAACCCGAGCTGTACAAGGGTGGCGAGAGGCCGCGCGGTGGGGGCGGCATGTCCGGACTGTGACCGCTTCTCGGACCGAGTCCACGACCGCTATCAGCGCAGGCTGAAGGACCTCCCGCTCGCTGAACTGGGCTTCGTGATCCGGTTGACGGTCCGGCGCTTCATCTGCGGAGCTGCGGACTCTCCGCGCCGGACGTACGCCGAGCCATTCTCCTGGCTCGCCGCCCCGCACGCACGGTTCACCATCCGGCTCAACCACGCCCTGGAGCGAGTGGGACTCGCGCCGGCCGGGCGAGCCGGCCCCCGGCTGGCTGCCCGCTGGGCTTCGGCGCGGGAAGGATGACCTTATTACGCAGGGTCATGGCATCGCCCGATCCACGGTTCAGCACACCGCGTGTGCTGGGCGTGGACGACTTCGCGATCCGCCGCGGCCAGACCTACTCCACCGTCTTGACCAGCGTCGAAAACCACCGCGTGGTCGATGTGCTCCCGACCTCGCCCAAGGCCACTCACGCCGGGCGATTGCCCGGCACCTGGGCTGGGATCTCAACACCGTGCTCCGGTACGCGAACGCCGCACGCTGGCAGGACACCATTCGCGACAGCCGGCCCCGATCCAGCAGGCTGGACCCCTACAAGCCCTACCTGGAACGGCGATTCGCCGAGGGATGCACCAGCGTCACTCGACTGCACGGCGAACTCGTTGCCGCCAACGCGCCCGTCCCCTACCAGATGGTCCGCGCCCACATCGCAACCCTCCGCAGGACTGCGGCCGACGCGGCACCGACCGCCTCGGCTCGACACTCCCCACCTGGATCGACGCAGTCGACGCCAGCCAGCTACCCGGACTCACCGGCTTCGCACTGCACCTGCACCGAGACTTCGACACCGTGACACCCGGGCTCACCATGGACTGGAACTCGGGCAGCATCGAGGGCGCCGTCAACCGCATCAAGAAGATCAAGAGGCAGCTCTACGGCCGAGCCGGATTCGAACTACTCCGCAAGATGATCCTTCTCCAGTAGGCCATCGCGACGTTCCCCAAGAGCTGCGCGAGAACCGGACAGTAAGAACCCCTGCTGCGGCCGGCGTATAGCCAGCGCATGCAAGTGTCCAGCCGTGGCAGGATGGCCTCATGTTGATCCGAAAGGGCGATGCCGCGTAGGCGTCCCAAGGCCGTCCGTGCAGAGCAGTGGCGGTCACGATGGCAGTATCCGGTCCTGAGGGTCCATGGTGTCTCAGCGCGGACTCGTGCAGCGATCCGCCGGGTCGAAGACCAGGAGATGTGGCCCAACGCGGTCGCCAAGGCACTCTCGTGTTTCGAGTGGGCTTTTGAGGAGCCCGGACGCTACCTGGACGCCTCCGCGTTTGATTCTCCTGGGGTGGGTGATGCCCGTGATGACCTGGAGTGGGCGATGCTGTACCTTCCGCCCAGAGCCAAACGGGACCTGGGCCGATTGATCACGCGTATCGATGAGGAATTCGAGCGTCGCACCTTGCCGGAGCCCAACTACAACGAGTGGGCGACGACGCGCTGGTGGTGGTGGACCAGAATGCGTGAACGCTGAGGGTCCCCAAGGCCTCCGCCCCTCCCTGCAATCGAACGAAGCTGTCACCTCAGCGACCACTCCCACGAGGTCGAGGTAGCGCCGGGTCTTCGAAGGCGTGGGAGCGGCGGCGGAACAGACCCCGGGGGTGGTCTGCCGGCGTGTCCCCCAAGGTCGCTCGACGTGAGTTCGGCATCCCGGGAGCTGAACGAGGGCACATTCCCGGCCAAGGGCACGGTGCTGTGCACGGTCACCAGCGAGCACAACCTGGCGATGCTCCGGATCACCGACGTGCGGGTCCCGCCCAAGGAGGGCATCCCCGGCCGCATGCCCGACTACGTCATGACCCTGACCCTCTGGAAGACGGCCGAGTAGTACGCAGGGGCACGGAGCAGTACGGCGGCGTCCGCGCGGGCCCCGCCCGGGGGGGCGCCGGCGCCCGGGGGAAGGGGCCCCGGGGGGCCCGGGGGCGCCGGGGGGGGGGGGGCCGGGGGCCGGG
>NZ_JBHXSC010000094.1:0-22528 GCF_042716505.1 Streptomyces sp. NPDC058674 | reverse complement strand
GCACCGGGAGGTTCGGCAGTGGGGTTCCAAGCCAGAGCAGATGCAGGATGGGCGACGGGGCTGGCTGTCGAAGCGTGGCGCTGGGTCAGGCCGCGCGCGGTACACAGGTGCCGGCAGGCACGTAGGTGATCACCGAGGGAAGAACGGAGGGGCCGAGCGCCATCAGGATCGCCCGGGCGGAGTTTTGAGCCCGGGTACCGCAGGACATCGATAGTGAGGTGGTCTCCGGTCGAGCAACAGCGATCCCCGCACCCCCGACCGCACATGAGTCGGGTCTGCGGAAACAGAAGGCCGGCGCAGTACTGAGGGCCGGCAGATGGTGTAGCAGTTCCTTCGGGGCCCTGGTGCCACAGGCACCAGGGCCCCTCCACGCGTCCGCCGGCAGGCGCCGCCACGGCAGGCGGCCCGTGGCCGCCCCCGCCCGGGACCCCGCTCCCGCCGAGGCTCCCGAGCCGGCGACGACCGGCCCCGCGTTCCGTTCCGTTCCGTCCCGTTCCGGTCAGGCCGCAGGCACGGGCGCCGGCCCCGACACCGGGGGAGGAGCGGCGCGGTCGTCGCGCCCCGGACCGCCGGCGGCCGACCGCCGCCCCGGCCCCCTGGCCCCCGCAGACACCGGAGAGAGCCGATGACCGTACCCCCGTACCTCGTCTACGCCCGCGAACCGCTCCCGGCCTCCGGGCCCAGCATCTTCCTCGCCGGCCCCACCCCGCGGGCCGACCAGCCCACCCCCTCCTGGCGCCCCGACGCGATCGGGGAGCTCACCGCCCAGTGGACCGGCCGGCAGCGGCTGAGCGTCCTGACGCCGGAGTCCCGGGGCGGGATCCGCGCCGCCCACTACGACGAGCAGGTCGACTGGGAGACCGACGCCCGCGAACACGCCGACGCGATCCTCTTCTGGATCCCGCGCGACCTCGCCTCGCTCCCCGGCTTCACCACCAACGTCGAATTCGGCCTCGACGTCGGCACCGGCCGGGCCGTCCTCGGCTGCCCGCCCGACTGCCCCAACCCCGAACGCAACCGCTACCTCATCCACGTCGCCCGCCGCCACGGCGTACCGGTACGCGAAACCCTGCGCGACACCGTCGCCGCCGCCCTCGCCCTCCTCACGGCGAGAGGCGCCCGGTAGGGCTCCCCCCTCCGGCCCCGCGGCGGCTCACGGGGCGGCTCCCGGGCTGGGGAAGACGATCGGATACGAGACGGTCGGCGCGGGGACCACGACCGGCCTGTCCCAGCCGGGCCGCTCGATCGGGTACACCGTCGACTGCGGCCCCGGCGCCCGGTCCACCGGGGCGGCGCCCCCCATCGGCTTGCTGCCCAGGACGAACGCCGCCACCACGAAGACGACCAGCAGGCCGACCTCCCTGCCGGAACCGGCCGGGTCCCGCCAATACCTCCTCACGAGCGTTCCGTTGCGCACGTGCTCCCGAACAGACGGCATCCAGGTCCCCTCCCCGGTCGGACAGCGCTCCCCGCACAACTGGCCATGAAAGCACCCGCACTGACAACGCGTCACCCCGCGATGACCTGCCGTGATCGACTTCGCGGCCGGGCCGGCGCCGGCGCCCCCGCGTGCCGCACGCCCCCGCCTCTGCCGACCGGCGTAGCCTGGACGGCCATGCGACAGATCATCCTCATGATGTCGATGTCCCTGGACGGATACGTCGAAGGGCCCGACCGGCAGATCGACTGGGCCCTCGTCGACGACGAAGTGCACCGGCACCTCAACGAAGAGGCCCGCGCGATGGGCGGCTTCCTCGAAGGCCGCGTGACGTACGAGCTGATGGAGGACTTCTGGCCCACGGCCGACGCCGACCCCGCGAACGCCGGTCCGATGGCCGAGTTCGCCGCCATCTGGCGGGACACCCCCAAGTACGTGTACTCGCGCACCCTCCGGCAGGTCGGCGACAACGCCACGATCGTGCGGGACGTCCTCCCCGAGGAAGTGGCCGCCCTCAAGGCCGCCCCGGGAGGTGACCTGGGCGTGGGCGGAGCCGGGCTGGCCGCCGCGTTCCTGGCCCACGACCTGGTCGACGCGTACCGCATCTACGTACACCCGGTACGCATCGGCCGCGGCACACCGCTGTTCCCGCACCTGGGTGGCGGGCCGGTGCCGCTGCGCCTGGAAGGCACGCACACCTTCGGCAACGGCGTCGTACAGCTGCGCTACACGCGCCCGTAGCCCCGTAGCCCCGTAGCCCCGTAGCCCCGTAGCTCCGTAGCCCCCGCGCGTCCTCGCGGACACCACGGCCCCGCCCCGCACGGCCACGCCCGGCCGAAGCGGTGACCGCCGGCCGGGGGAGGGCGTCGCCTACGGCTTCGCCGGCGGCCGGCCGGCCGACGACAGCGGCGGCGTGGGCGACGCGTCCCGCGCGCCCCCCTCGGCCGCCGCCCGCCCCGCCGCCGCCCCGACCGCGGACGGCCTGAAGTGCCACAGGGCCAGCAGCCCCGCCGTACCGAGCAGCGCCGCCTGCACGTCCAGGGCCAGCGGCAGCCCGATGTGCGCGACCAGCACCCCCGCCAACGCCATCCCCAGCGCCTGGAAACCGTCGAAGACGCTCTGGAAACTGGCCAGCACCCGCCCCCGGGTGGCATCCGAGGTGTACATCTGCACGATCGACATCCGCCCCGCGAACACCCCGATGCCCGGCGCACCCAGCACCACGAACAGAGCCACGAAGAACCCCGTCGACGTGGTCAGGTACGCGCTGTTCCACGTCAGGGCCGTCGTCGCGGAGAACACCAGCAGCGCCCAGCCCAGCAGCCGGCTCGGATCGGTCCGCCGGGCCAGCGTGCCGATCAGCGCCCCGCCGGCGATGCCGCCCACCGCCTGCACCCCCCGCAGCAGACCGGTCTCGCCCTCCCCGCCCCCCAGCCGCTCCGTCACGAACACCACGAACAGCACCGCGAACAGCCCCTGCGCCAAACCGATCAGACCCACCGGCAGCACCATCAGACGCAGACCCCGCCGCTCCTTGACCTCCCGCAGCCCCTCCGTCCACGCCCGCCACACCGGTTGGCGCCCCGACGACGGCTGCCGCACCCCGAACGGCCGCGCCAGCAGCGCCACCGCCAGCAGGAACGAGCACGCGTCCACCACCAGCACCCCCGTCAGACCCGCACCGGCCAGCACGAACCCACCGAGCGACGCACCCAGCAGCCGCGCCAGGTTCCCGTTCAGACTGGCCAGCGCGTTCGCCGCCGGAATCTCCGCCGGCTCCACCAGCGACGGCAGCAGCGCGTACTTCGCCGGCTGGAACACCGTGGCAAGAGCCGCCTGCGCACAGGTGACGATGTTGACCAGGTACAACTGCCCGGCACCCTCCACGGCCAGCAGCGGCAGCAGCGCCACGATCTGCAGCAGACTGACCCCCACCATCAGCCGGCGCCGGTCCCAGCGGTCGGCCAGCACCCCCGCCACCGGCGACAGCAGCAGACTCGGCAGCAGCTCCAGGATGAAATTGGTCGCGGTGGCCGTCACCGACCCGGTCAGCCGGTACACGAACACCGGCATGGCGATCATGAACATCCAGTCGCCGACCTCGGACACGAACCCCGCGATCCACAGCCGCCGGAAACCCGAATTCGTCAGTGGACCCTTCATCGCGAGCCTCACCCCTCAGTTCTTCTCGGGCCGCAGCCGCCGGGAATGGGAATGTGCGGAAAGAGATCCTGCCGCACCCCCCGCAACCTGTTCAACCGACCGCTCAACCGCACCCCCCACGCAGTTGAACAGCCCCAACTCCCCTTCGTTGACACCACAAAAGGGCCCTTCTAGCTTTTCGCCCATGCTCCCTACGGATATCGATCTGCTGCGAATTCTGGGACGGCCCACCCTGTCCGGCGACGGACGCCTCGCCGTCGTCAGCGCCACCCGGGCCGACCTGGCCGCCGATGCCAACGCGACCGAACTGTGGGTGGCCGCGACCGACGGAACGACACCTGCCCGCCGCCTCACCCAGGGCCCGAACGACGGCGCCCCCGCCTTCTCGCCCGACGGACGCTGGCTCGCCTTCCTGCGCCCCGTCGCCGACGGCCCCGCCCAGATCCACCTGCTGCCCATGGACGGCGGAGACCCCTTCCCCGTCACCGACCACCCGCTCGGCGCGGGCCGGCCCGTATGGAGCCCCGACTCCCGGCGCATCGCCCACACCGCCCGCGTACCCGACCCGGGCCGCTACCTGCCCGGCGTACCCGCCTCCCGGGAACGGCCCCGCCGCATCACCAACCTGCGCTACATGGCCGACGGCCTGGGCTACACCTTCGACCGGCCGCGCCAGGTGTTCGTCACCGACCCCTTCGCCCCGACGCCCGCCACCACCCGCGTCACCGAAGGCCGCTTCGACCACGACGAGGTCGCCTGGAGCCCCGACGGCACCCTGCTCACCTTCGTCTCCGGCCGCCACCCCACCCACGCCGACGACCTGCGGCGCGACGTGTGGGTCTGCGCCCCCGACGGCACCGGCCTGCGCGCCCTCACCCACGGCGGACTGGAGATGAGCTGCCCCCTCTTCTCCCCGGACGGCACCCTCGTCTGCTTCACCGCGGAAACCCTCACCGACGACAACCGGGCCCGCGGCGCCAGCAGCTACGGCCTGTGGTCGGTCCCCACCGACGGCTCCCGGCCCCCGGTCCGCCTGACCGACCCCGAGCCGTACCACCTGAGCTTCTCCTCCCTGATGATCGAGACCGCCAGCGACGGGGTGTACTTCCCCAACGACTGGCGCGGCGAGGTCCACCTGCTCCTGGTCCCCTACGACGGCGGCGAACCCAAACCGGTGATCACCGGACCGCGCCAGGTCAACGGCTTCGCCGTCGCCGAAGGACCCGACGGCCCCACCCTCGCCGCCGTGGTGTCCAGCGAACAGAGCGCCGGCGACCTCGTGTCCCTGCACGCCGGCACCGAACGCGAACTCACCACCTTCGGCGCCCGCCTGCGCGCCCGCGGCGACCTGCGGCCCGTCGAGGAGTTCACCGCCGTCGCCGACGACGGCTACCCCCTCCAGGGCTGGGTGGTCCGCCCCGCCGGCCCCGGCCCCCACCCCGTCCTCCTCCAGATCAAGGGCGGCCCGTACACCCAGTGGGGCTACACCCTCAACGGACCGGCCTCCTTCGAGGAAGCCCAGGTCTACGCGAGCGCCGGCTACGCCGTCGTCCTCGGAAACCCCCGCGGCACCTCCGGATACGGCCAGGCACACGGCCGGTACGCCGCCGACGACCTCGCCCGCAAGACCGCCCCCGACCTCCTCGCCCTCCTCGACACCGCCCTGCGCGCCCCCGACCTCGACGCCGGCCGCGTCGGCGTCCAGGGCGGCTCCTTCGGCGGCTACATGTCCGCCTGGCTCGCCGCCCACCACGGCAAGCGGTTCCGGGCCGCCATGGGCGAACGCGGCTGCTACGCCATCGACAGCCACTTCGGATCGGCCGACGATGGCGTCAACAACTCCATCGCCCTCTACGGCGCCGACACCGCACGGTGGGCCGAGATCAGCCCCCTGACCTACGCAGACCTGATCGACATCCCCATGCTGTTCATCCAGTCGGAAGAAGACCGGCACACCCCCATGGAACAGGCCCAGCGCATGTTCGTGGCCCTGCGCATGCGCGGCGTACCCGCCGAGATGCTGCTCTTCCCCGGCGAAGGACACGACATGTCCCGCACGGGACTGCCCAGCCACCGACTGGCCCGCTACGAGGCGATTCTCGACTGGTGGTCCCGCCACATGACCGAGGAGGACGGCCGCACATGACAACCGACATCTCGTACGCACTCTCCACCTACCTCACCCCGCCCGGGGAGCGCGCCGTCATCTCGCCGCGCCACGACCACAACGTCTCCCTGTGGCGGCGCACCCCCGACCGCGTGGAACTCGTACGCCACTGGGAACTGGAACGCATCAGCGGCCAGAAGCACCACTCCTGGCCCCTCTACACCCCGCAGCGGGCCGAGGCCCTCCTCACCGCGCTCCTGGCCGGCGAAGGCCTCACCCTCGACGACATCACCGTCAGCTGGGGCACCCCCGGCCTGCCCGCCTACGCTCCCGTACCGGTCCCCGCCGGCGCCGAGGGCCTCCCGGTCCACAGCCTCGCCCACCTCTTCAGCGGCATCATGATGGACACCCGCCTGTTCAAGGACGAGAACATCATCGCGATGGCCGTCGACGCCGCCCCCGACCTCGTCCTGGAGAACGCACTGCCCCCCGCCTACTACGCGGGCTGCGTCTCCGTCCAGGGCAGCCCCCGGTTCGCGCCCGTCGAATCACCCGCCCCGCTCTACCACGCCGCCGACCGCATCCTGGGCAAGGAACCGGGCACCCTCATGGCCCTGGCCTCCGCCTGCGACACGTCCATCGACTTCGACGCCGGCGCCGCGGTCGGCGACCTCACCCTCCTCGGCGGCCACGTCCAGCCCTGGGCCGCCGCCTTCGGCCTCGTCCGCACCGTCCTGGCCGAAGCCGAACGCCAACTCGCCGGCCAGGACCCGGACCCCCGCTTCACGGCGCAGGAGAACCTGCACAGCGCCGTGATGAAGGTGGTCCAGGAATGCTGCGAACTCATCGCCGTCCGCAACATCGAAAAGCTCTGCGAACTCGGCGGCGTCCGCCCCCAGGACTGCCACCTGTCCATCAGCGGCGGCTTCGCCCTCAACGTCCAGACCAACACCCGCCTCCTGGACCGGTTCGGCTTCCGCAGCCTGCTCACCCCTCCCTGCGCCAACGACTCCGGCGTCGCGCTCGGCCTCGGCCTCCTCGGCCTCTACGGCACCGGCGCCTTCGACCACGCCGACCTGCACATCCGCACCGCCTACCAGGGCCGCGAACTGACCGACATCGACACCGCCCTGGCCGAGTTCGCCCCCTTCATCGAGGAGACCGGCCCCTTCGACCCCCGGCAATTCGCCGAGGACCTCGCCGACGACGTCCTCGTCTGGGCCGACGGAGCCGCCGAGATGGGCCCCCGCGCCCTGGGCCACCGCAGCCTCCTGGGCGACCCCCGCTCCGAGAAGGTCAAGGACCTCCTCAACGACCACAAGCAGCGCCAGTGGTGGCGTCCCGTCGCCCCCATCGTGATGGCCGAACACGCCCACGACTGGTTCGAACAGGACCGGCCCTCCCCGTACATGCTGGAGGCCGCCCGCGTCCGCCCAGAGGCGGCCCCCCGCGTCCCCGCCGTCCTCCACCTCGACGGCACCGCCCGCCACCAGACCCTCACCGCCCAGGACAACCCCCTCCTGCACCGGGCCATCGCCGCCTTCCACGCCGCCACCGGCGTCCCGATCGTCTGCAACACCTCCCTCAACGACAAGGGCGAACCCATCGCGGACACCGCCGCCGAAGCCCTCAACTTCGCCGTCCGCAAAGGCATCCGCATCGCCTACCTCGACGGCCGCCGCGTGGTCCTGCGCCAGGACGTACCCGCCGCGCAGCGCCCGGCCGGACCCCACCCGCGCGCCACCGCCCTCTTCGCCGGCCAGGAGGGCGACCGCGACGCGATCTGGCAGTCCTGGCTGGACGCCGGCCACACCGAAGCCGGCCTCCTCCTGCTCACCGGCACCCCGCACCTGCTCGCCGACCCCCAGACCTGGACCCCCAACCGGGTCCGGCTCCTCGCCGAGCGCATCGCCGCCAAGGACCCCGCCTTCGAGGAGAACCTGGAGCAGTTCCGCAAGGACCACGGCCCGGGAACCGCCTTCGGCGACGCCCCCGCCCTGCGTCACTGACCCCGCCGACCCGGCGACCCCCACCTCCACCCACACCACTCGAACGGACACCGGTATGACTGACTACTCATTCGCGGACCTGGTCGGTGACGAGAAGGAATTCTTCGCCGAATACTTCAACAAGAAGCCGCTGCTGCGGAAGAACGCCCTCAAGGACCCCCAGGGAATCCTCTCCCTGCGCCGCCTCGACGAAATGGTCCAGCTCGAAATCATCCGCCCGCCCTACCTGCGGGCCAACCTCAAGGGCGCCGGCGTCCCCGACAAGGGATTCACCCAGACGATCACCGTCCAGGGCACCGACCTCACCGACGCCATCGTCCCCGAGAAGGTCTACGAACTCTTCCGCGCCGGCGCCACCATCGTCTGGAGCTCCCTCAACCACCTCGACGCCTCGCTGCGCTCCTTCACCCGCGTCATCAGCGACCGCTTCGGCGCCAAGACCGACTGCGTGGCCTTCCTGACCCCCGCGGGCAAGCAGGGCTTCTCCCCCCACCACGACCCCGTCGACCTGTTCATCGTGCAGACCGAGGGAACCAAGCGGTGGCGGCTGTGGAACCCGGCCGAACAGCGGGCGGGCGAAGCCGCCTCGTACACCCCCGAGCAGCTCGGCGAGCCCGTCATCGACGTCCTGCTGGAGCCGGGCGACGTCCTCTACCTGCCCTACGACACCCCCCACGCGGCCGCCGCCGAGGAACTGGCCTCCGTCCACCTGTCCATCATGGTGCGCCCGCGGATGTGGAAGGACCTCCTCAAGCAGACCTTCGAAGAGCTCGTCAGCGACCCGGAGTTCAACCAGTTCCCCTACATCGGGGAGTCCCGCGACAGCGCCGTCGAGGACGTCTTCACCGAGAAGGTCCGCGCCCTGGCGGCCCGGCTGACCGCCGTGGAACCGGCGGCCGAACTGGACCGGCTCGCCCAGCTCGGCCGGCGGATGCCCGGCAACTCCGTCGGCAACACCTTCCAGACCACCGCCCGGCTCGACGTCCTCGAACCCGACGCGCCCATGCGCCGCACCGACGCGGTCGTCGAGTTCGGCGCCCACCAGGAGGGCCGCGTCCAGGTCACCGTCAACGGGCACCGCATCGCCGTGCCCACCCCCGTCGCCGAGACCCTCGCCGGCCTCGCCGCCGGCCAGCACGTCGCCGCCGCCGACGTCTTCCCCGGCGTCCCGGCCGAACGGGCGACCAAGACCGCCCAGGGCCTCGCCCGGATCGGACTCCTCGAGGTCGCGGCCTGAGGACGATCCCGGATGACAGGATCCGACCATGACGACCGAACGCGACGCGCCCCCCACCATCGCCGATGAACGCGAAATGCTCCGCACCCACCTCGACTTCCACCGCTCCACCCTGGAAGTCAAGTGCGAAGGCCTCACGGACGAGGAACTGCGGCGCCCCTCGATGCCCCCCTCGACCCTCTCGCTGCTCGGCCTGGTCAGGCACATGGCGGAGGTCGAACGCGCCTGGTTCCGCAGGGTCGTCGACGCCCAGGACATCCCCCTGGTCTGGTCCGACGACTTCGACTTCCAACGGGCCTACGACACCACCGGCGCCGACACCGCCGAAGCCTTCGCCGCCTGGCGCAACGAGATCGAACACTCCCGGCGCATCGAACGGGCCGCGGAGTCCCTCGACCTCGTCGCCCGGGAACGCAGAAAGGGCTACGACGTCTCACTCCGCATGGTGATGCTCCACATGATTCACGAATACGCACGCCACAACGGGCACGCCGATTTCCTCCGCGAGGGAATCGACGGAACGACCGGCGTCTGAACCGACACCACGCACCCGCGGCCCGGAAGAAGGGGACGCGTTCCACCGCCACAAGCGGTGGAACGCGTCCCCTTTTCCCATTCCCCGACGTCCCCAGCCGGCCGCTGTCCAACTGCGCACCCCGCACAGTTGGACACCCCCGCAATTCATTGACCGACCCCGCCCCCATGGGCCAATATTTCATCAACGCCGAGAACAACTCGGTGAAAAACAAAAGGAGTTGATTGTCATGGAGAACACCTTCGACGACATCGAGTTCATCGAGACCTCCGCCGAGCTGCTGGCCACCGCGTACCACGTGAACATCCAGTAATTGCCGGTCGCGGCAGAGGGGCGGCGTCAAGCCGCCCCTTTGGCCGCACGCGTCCATGGGAGGGCGACGTACGTGGAAACCACTGCCTCCGCCGGCTGGACCTTCGAGGAACTCGCCGGCGACACCGGTACCTTCTACTCCGGGTACTTCGGCAAGCAGCCCCTGCTGCGCCGCGGCGCGCTCGCACGGCGCACCGAGGAGCTCCTGTCGGTCGGCCGCCTGGACGACCTCCTCGCCATGGAAACCGTCCCTCCCGCCTACCTGCGGGTGGCCCGCAACGGCCAAGGCGTCTCCTCCAAGGCCTACACCCGCGTCGTACGCGCCGGGGGAGCAGCCCTGAGCGAGACCGTCGTACCCGAGCAGGTCTACGAGCTGTTCCGCTCCGGGGCGACCGTGACCTGGAACTACCTGCACCACCTCCTGCCCTCCGCCCGCCGCCTGGTCGACACCCTGGCCCAATCCCTCGGCGCTCCCGCCGAGGCCGTGGCCTTCCTGACGCCCGCCGGCCACGACGGGTACGCCCCGCACCACGACCCGGTCGACGTCTTCGTCGTCCAGACCTCCGGCACCAAGCACTGGCGGGTCTGGGACCGGCCGGAGGCGAGCCGCGGGGACAGCGCCACCTACACCGCCGAGGAACTCGGCGCCCCGGCCCTGCAGACCACCCTGCACCCCGGCGACGTCCTCTACCTCCCGTACGGCACCCCGCACGCGGCCGCCGCCGGGGACCAGGTCTCCCTGCACCTGTCCCTCACCGTCGAACGCCGCCGCTGGCGCGACCTGCTCGCCGAGACCGTGCAACAGGTGCTGGCCGACGAGGCGTTCGCCGACTCCGTCCGCCCGGACCGCGACCTGGACGGCCCCGCACACGCCCGGATGACCGCGCTGCTGTGCGAGAGGCTCGCCGCGGCGGCCCCCGCCGCGCCGGCACCCCGCCCGCAGGGCGGGACCCGGCCCCCGCGCGAGTTCCAGCGGCTGGCCTCCCTGACCGGCCTGACCCCCGCCGCCCGGCTGAGGCGCAGCCCCGTACCGGTCGAACTCGGCCGCAGCGACGGCGGGAAGACCCGCCTGACGGCCGCCGGCCACACCGTGGCCGTACCGGACGCCGTCGCCGGAGCCCTGCGCCTGCTGGAAGCCGGCGGCTCCCTCCCCGCCGGCGAGCTCTTCCCCGGCGCCTCCGAACCCCGCTCGCTCAGCGCGGCCGCATCCCTGACCCGCCTCGGCGTGCTGGAACCGGTCCCCGCAACCGGGGGCACCCCGCGATGATCCACACCGCCGCCGCACCCGCCGTCCCGGCCGCCCAAGCCCCGGACGCCCCGGAAGCCCTCCCGGACGTCATCCTGGACCCCTCCGTACGGCCCCAGGACGACTTCTACCGGCACGTCGCCGGCCGCTGGTCGGACGGCTTCGTACTCCCCGAGCACCGCGCCGAGGCGACCATGCTGTCCCTGCTGGAAGAAGAAGTGCAGGAACAGGTCGCCGCCATCATCCGCAACCCCGGCACCGACCCGGCCGGGGCGCGCATCGCCGACCTCTTCGCCAGCTTCATGGACGAGCACCGCATCGAGGAACGCGGCCCCGCCGCCCTGGCCGAGGACCTCCACGCCATCGCCGCCGCCCCCGACCACCGCGCCCTCGCCCACCTCCTGGGCCGCCTCCAGGCCCACGGCACCGGCGGCGCCGTGGAGCCCTCCGTGGCCACCGACCCGCAGCGCGGCGACCGCTACACCCTGAACCTCTCCCCCTCCGGCCTCGGCCTGCCCGCCGCCTCGCTGTACCGCGGGGCGCGCAGCGAGCGCCTGCGCGAGCGGTACGCGGCCCACGTGGCCGCGATGCTCTCCCTCGCCGGGATGCCCGACGCCGACACGGCCGCGACCCGCGTCCTGCGGGCCGAGACCGTGCTGTCCGGCGGCCACACCCCGCCGGACAGCACGGTCACCACCCCCACCACCGCGCCGACGGCCCCGGCCACAGCGCCGACCGCCGCGGGTGCCACCCACGCCACCACCGGCCCGGCCGCCGCGGGTGCCACCCACACCACCACCGTCGCCGAACTCGCCGGCCGTGACCGCGGCTTCCCCTGGTCCGCCTGGTTCGCCGGCCTCGACCCGCAGCACCTCGTCCCCGCGACCGCCCCCGTCCGCCTGCACCCCGCCGGCTTCCTGCCCGCCCTCGAACTCTGGTGGGCCCACACCCCCCTGGACACCCTGCGGACCTGGCTCACCTGGCACCACCTCCACGCCATGGCCCCCTTCGGCCCCCGCCAGGTCTTCGCCGAGCACTTCAGCTTCTACTGGCGCGACCTCGCCGGCGCCCGCCGCCCCTGGCCGCGCCGCCTGCGGGCCACCGCCTTCGTCCAGACCGTCGCCGGAGACCTCGTCGGCGAGCGCTACGTACGCGCCCACCTGCACCCCGACACCCTGCACGCCGCCACCCGCCTCGTCGGCCGGCTCGCCGACACCTACCGCACCGCCCTGCACCACGCCGACTGGATGCACGAGGACACCCGCGCCGCGGCCCTCGCCAAGCTCGACACCATGCGCTTCGAGATCGGGCACCCCGCCGCCGCCCCCGCCCCGCACCGCGGACCCGCACCCGACCCCGGCGACCTGATCGGCAACGTCAAGCACGGCCGCGCCCACCTCCTGGCCCGGCAGCTGGCCCGCCTCGCCACCCCCGTCGACCGCTCCGAATGGCGCGTCCTGCCCCAAGCGGTCACCGCCTACTACCGGCACGGACTCAACCAGGTGGTCCTCCCCGCCGGGCTGCTGCGCCACCCCGTCTTCACCGCCGGCGCGGACCCGGCCCGCGACTACGCCGTCCTCGGCTCCATCGTCTGCCACGAGATGTCCCACGCCTTCGACACCCGCGGCTCCCGCTACGACGCCCACGGACGCCTGCGCGAATGGTGGACGGCCGCAGACCGCGCCGAGTTCACCCGCCGCACCGCCCTGCTGGTGCGCCAGTACGACCGCTACACCCCCGACGGCCCGGACCGCACCCCGGTCGACGGCACCCGCACGGCAGGCGAGAACGCCGCCGACGTCAACGGCCTCACCATCGCCCAGGCCGCCTTCGCGGCCGAACTCACCGCACGCGCCGTCACCGGCGAGGAGCACGGCCGCCAGATGCGCCGCTTCTTCGTCCTGTGGGCGTCCATGTGGCGGGGCAAACGCACCCCCGAACGCATGCGCGAGCGGCTGGCCCACGACACCCACGCCCCACCCCAGTTCCGCTGCAACGGCGCCCTGGGCCATGTCCCGGCCTTCTACCAGGCCTTCGACGTCCACGAAGGCGACGGCATGTACATCAGGCCGACGGACCGATTCACGCTGACGGGTAGGTACGACGGATGAGCGACCAGGTTCTCGAACGCGCCGCACAGCCGGCCCTGGACATCGACCCCGCACGGCTCCTGCGGCGGATCGCCGAACTGGCACGCATCGGAGCCGACACCACGACCGGCGGCATCACCCGCGAGGGATTCAGCGCCGCCGACCGCACCGCCCGCGCCTACCTGATGGACGAGGCCCGCACCGCGGGACTGGCCACCACGGTCGACGCAGCCGGGAACGTCGTCATCCGCCCGGCCGCCGGAGCCGGCGACCGCCCCGCCCTCATGATGGGCTCCCACCTCGACACCGTCGTCAACGGCGGCCGCCTCGACGGAGCCTACGGCGTCCTCGCCGCCCTGGAAGTCCTCCAGACCTTCACCGCCTCCGGCCTGGAAACGTACTGCGACCCCGTCGCCGTCGCCTTCGCCAACGAGGAGGGCGCCCTGTTCCCCCAGCCCTTCTGGGGATCGATGGCCATCGCGGGCCGCCTCGCCGACCTGCCCCGCGAACCCCGAGACCACCACGGCCGCCCCCTGCGCGAGGCCCTGCGCCGGGCCGGGGGAGACCTCGACGCGCTCGGCACCGCCTGCTGGCC
Source organism: Streptomyces sp. NPDC058674 (assembly GCF_042716505.1). NCBI lineage: Bacteria > Bacillati > Actinomycetota > Actinomycetes > Kitasatosporales > Streptomycetaceae > Streptomyces > Streptomyces sp. NPDC058674. The sequence continues at coordinate 8,796 of NZ_JBHXSC010000094.1, read as the reverse complement.
CCACGGCTCCGTCGCCGCCTACCTCGAACTCCACGTCGAACAGGGCCCCGTACTCGAACGCAGCGGCAACCGCATCGGCGTCGTCAGCGCCATCACCGGACGCACCGTGCTGACCCTGGAGGTCCGCGGCGCCGCCGGCCACTCCGGCACCACCCCCATGGCCGGCCGCCGCGACGCCCTCGCCGCCGCCGCCCGCATCGTCCTGGCCGCCGAACACCTCGCCGCCGAACGCCGACTGTGCCGCGTCGCCACCGTCGGCCACATCGACACCCACCCCAACACGCCCAACACCATCGCCGGCACCGTACGCATGACCGTGGACCTGCGCGACACCGACCTGTGGCGCATGGCCGGCGCCGAGGAAGTACTGCGCCGCCTGCTCCGCACCATCGAGACGTCCACCGGCACCGAGATCGAAGTCGTCGCCGAGACCCGCTCCGACCCCGTCTCCACCAGCCGCGGCCTGCGCACGGCCATCGAACACAGCGCCGACGCACTCGGCCTGCCCCACGAAGTCCTCCCCAGCGGAGCCGGCCACGACGCCCAGATGATCGCCGACCTCGCCCCCATCGGCATGATCTTCGTCCCCAGCCTCGGCGGGATCAGCCACGTCCCCCAGGAGGACACCGCCAGCGAGGACCTCGTCGCCGGCGCCCGCGTCCTGCTGCGCACCGCGCTGCACGTCGCGGACACCGACCCCGCCGACGCCGGATGGCACGCCTAGTGCGGTGACCGGACCGGACCGGACCGGCCCGTGGCGTGCCGGCCGGGCCACCCGGAAGCCCAGAATCGAGGAGCCATGCCCCCGCAGGTCACCAGGACCGAACGCATCGCCGTCTTCTGCGGCGCCCGCACGGGTCTGCGCGAGGACCACGTCGACTTCGCCTACACCTTCGGCCGGGCGCTGGCCCGCCGCAACCGCGACCTGGTCTACGGCGCCGGGGGAGTGGGGGTCATGGCAGCGCTCGCCGACGGCGTCCTGGCCGGCGGCGGCGCCGTCACCGGCATCCTGCCGCGCACCCTCTACGACCGCGAACGCGCCGACCGCGCCCGCGGCGAAGTCTTCGTCGTCCGCTCCATGCACGAACGCAAAGCCCTCATGTACCGGCTCTCCTCGGGCTTCGCCGTCCTGCCCGGCGGCATCGGCACCCTCGACGAACTCATGGAAGTCGCCACCTGGAACCAGCTGTCCCTGATGGAGAAGCCCATCGTCGTCGTCAACCACCAGGGCTTCTACGACCCGATGCTCGCCATGCTCGACCACCTGGTCACCGAAGGCTTCCTCTCCCCGCAGGAGCGGCTGCTCGTCCGCAGCGCCCCCGACACCGACGAGGCACTCGACCTGCTGGGCGCCCCCCGGCCCGCCGCCCTGGCCCCGGCATGACCCCGCGGGGCAGACCCCGCCGCCCCGCCCTCATCCCGGCCCGCCCCCCGCACACCCCGCCGGCCCGATCCGCAAGAGGCGGCCTAGGCCGGAGCGTCCGGCAGGAAACCCCGCTGCACCGCATGGACCCCCGCCTGGAACCGGCTCGTCGCACCGAGCGACTCCATCAGCCCGGAGGCGATCCGCCGCGCCGTCCGCGGCGAGACACCCAGCCGCGTGGCGATGGCCTCGTCCGTGTGCCCCTGCGCCAACAGCCGCAGCGCCGCGAGCTGCTGCTGGCTCAACTCCCCCTCCCGGGGCCGGCGCTGCGCGTCCACCGGCTCGGCGGACTGCCACACGCTCTCGAACAGCGCGTGCAGCGAGGCCACCATGCCCTTCGAGGTCAACTGCACCGCCCCGGCCGCCGTGTTGTCCGCGTCCGCGGCGACGACTGCCGCCTTTCGGTCATAGATGATCATCCGGTTGGGCAGGGCCGGCACCGTACGCACCTGACCACCGTGGTCCGTCAGCCAGCGCGCGTACTCCATCGTGTGCGCACACGCACGGATCGAATCCAGGTACACGGTCCGCATCTGCACCCCGCGCTCCAGCAGCCGCCGGTTCAAGGGCCGCGACGCATCCATGTTGGCGGGAGTCTGCGGACCGCCCGGCGCGAACGTCAGCAGCTCCGTGGTCACCCGGTCGCGCAGACTGGCCAGATGGTCACGGATCGAATCGATCCCCTCCAGGTAGTGGACGCCGGCGTCCACGTGCTGGTCGTCGTACTCCAGGATCAGCTGCGCGGCAGCCGCCCGGCCCGCCAGCAGACGCTGCTGCTGCCGTGCGATGTCCGACTGCTGGCGGGCCAGCAGCATCTCCATGCCGACGTGCGGACTGACCGCGTGCAACTGGCTGGAGTCCTCGGTCGACGTGCGCACCAGGGCCATCTCGCTGAGCCGGTCCAGGGCCCGGCTCACCTCGTCCCGCGAGAGCCCCAGCTGATCGCAGAGCTCGGCGACGTCACGGGGACCCTTCAGGATGCCGCGGTAGACCGATTCCGCCACTGCGTCGAGACCCAGCAGGCTAAGCATCGATTGCCGCTCCGGTTCAGAGTCAATTTCCCCGGCGCCGAAGCACCGGATGGAGGCTGTTCACGCGATTCCCCGCACACTACGTTCGGACTAGACCAGAGGCAACACAGCCTCCGCACCCCCGTCCGGAGCCCCGCGAACCGGCGCTGGCGGAGGCCCCGTTCCCGCGCCGCCCGCCCCGGCCGGCCCCGTCCGACCCCCATCCGCTGAGGCCCCGATGTACCTCGTCCACGTCCACCTCCGGCCGCCCGCCTCGGCTCCCCGCCTCCCCGACGCCACCGCACGGCTCCTCATCCTGCTCGCCGAGGGACGCGAAGCGGTGACCCACGTCAGCGTCCACCCCGACCCGCCCACCCACCCCGTCATCGGGCTGTTCCTGCGCGCCGACTCCCTCGCCGAGGCGGAAGCCTCCGCCCAGCGCCTGTGGCACCACCTGCACCACGCCCGCCACCCCCTCGCCGCCTGGACGCTCCTGCGCGCCGAAGTCCCCCTGCACCCCCACAGCAGCCCGTGGGCCACCGGAGGTTGACCACCCCGAACCGGCCGCACACACCACCCCGGGTACCCGCTCCTGCCCCGGGGTGGACTGACTATGCCAAGGCCGGATTTCCCCTACCGCCTCCCCTTTCCCAGGGCGCTCGGGCTTGCGCAGAATTTTCCCCATCAGCCGAGCCCAGCCGGTGAAAGGACAGGTACACCATGCCCTCCACTTCGTCCCGACCCTCCCTCGCCGCCGCGATCACGGCAGGCGCGCTGGCCCTCTCGACCCTCCTCGGTACGGCCGCCGCACACGCCGACACCACCCCCGCCACCCCGCCGCCCGCCACCGGCACCACCACCGGACAGAACCCCGACGACCTCGGCTGGCAGTGAGCCCGGTGAACCAGGACGCAGACCACCTGATCGGACTCCGGGACCGCGGAATCCACCGGCTCCCGGTCGAACACGTCGCGGTCGACGAGATCGCCGTCGGCTTCTCCCCCCGCACCGACGGGGAGGACCCCGACTACGTCCACGCCCTGGCCGAGACCGAAGGCGACCTCCCGCCCATCCTCGTCCACCGCCCCACCATGACCGTGGTCGACGGCATCCACCGGCTGCGCGTGGCCGCCGCCCGCGGCGAAAGCCACATCGCCGTCCGCTTCTTCGACGGCGACCGCGCCGAGGCCCGCCTGCTCGCCATCGCCCTCAACGTCGTCCACGGCCGCCCCCTCACCTCCGCCGACCGCACGGCGGCCGCCCGGCAGATCCTCCTGGCCCACCCGCGCTGGTCCGACCGCGCGGTGGGCGCCGTCACCGGGCTCTCCGGCCACCGGATCTCCCAACTCCGCAAGGGCACCACCGCCGACACCGCCGGCCACCGCGTCGGCCGCGACGGCCGCGTCCGCCCCGTCGACTCCTCGCGCAGCCGCGAACGGGCCGGGGAACTCCTGCGCAGCAACCCCGGCGCCTCGCTGCGCCAGATCGCCGCCCAAGTGGGCCTCGCGCCCGCCACCGTGGCCGACGTGCGCAACCGCCTCCTGCGCGGCGACCCGCCCGTACCCGGCGCCACCCGAACCCCGACGACGCGCACCACCGTCCCGGCGGCGTCCCCCACCGTCCCGACGGTGTCCGCGACCGTCCCGATGGTGTCCGCGACCGTCCCGATGGTGTCCGCGACCGCCCCGGCGGTGTCCGCGACCGTCCCGCCCCCGCCCCCCACCGCCCTGGACGCCCGCAGGCCCACGCCGCCCGCCCCCCGGACCTCCGCCCCACCGCCCCCGCCCGCCCCCGAACGCCTCCTGCGCATCTTCGACTCCCTGCGCCGCGACCCCTCCCTGCGCCTCAGCGAATCCGGCCGCAACGTCCTGCGCGTACTCAGCGCCTGCACCCTGGTCGCCCAGGACCGCGAAGGCATCGCCGCGGCCCTGCCGGAGCACTGCAAGGAACCCATGGCCCAACTCGCCCACGGCTACGCCCGGCTGTGGACCCAGCTGGCCCGCGAGTTGGACGCCGGAGAACACCCCGCCCTGAGCGCCTGACGGGCGAGGGGCCGCGGCAGGAGCGGACGGGACGCCGCGCCGCCCGGCCGAACGCGGGCGCATGGAACGGCCGGCGCCGGACACACGTATGCCAACTGGCCTGAACACAGGCACAGTCGGGCCGCCCGTCCCTACGCGCACCGAGGAAGCGAGACGTCATGCCGCTGACATTCCGCAAGAGCTTCAGGATCCTGCCGGGCGTCCGGCTCAACATCAACCGCAAGTCGTGGTCGATCACCACCGGCGGCGGCAAGCACGGCCCCCGCCACACCCACAGCAGCACCGGACGCCGTACCACCTCGATGGACCTGCCCGGCCCCTTCGGCTGGCGCAAGACCACCCGCGGCTGATCCACGGGGTGCGCGCCGCGTCCACGAAACCCCCGGCCGGGACCGGCCGGGGGTTTCGTCGTGCCGTACGGGTTCGGTCCGATCGGGACGTGAGCCGGCCGGCCGCCCGCCCGGCACCGCCGGCGGGCAGCCCCCACCCACAGCCCCCACGTCCGGCACGTCGTACGTTCCGCCCCGGATGCGGGAGGCGGGGGTGTGGGCGACGGTGGAAGCTCCGCCGTCGAACCGCGAGGAGCGCCATGATCGTCAAGTTTCTGCACGACAAGGGCCTGCGCAGCGAACACGCGAACACCGTCGCCTGCCTGACCATCGGCCTGTCGGTCGCCTCGTGGCTGACGTCGATGAAGGTGGAGCCGGCGGGCATCGACCGAGCCGACCGGTGGGGAATCTTCGTCGGCACGTGGCCGGCGACCTGGTTCGGCCTCGGCCAGGCCCTGGCCCGGTACGAAAGCGCCGACGAACTCCACGGCGACAGCGCGTAGCCCGCCCGCCGCGCACGGTCCCATGCCGGACGCCGCCCCGCCGCCCACCGCGGCGGGGCATCCGGCAGTGGCGGCCCGCGGCTGACCGCGTGCGGCCGGTCGGCCGTCCGCCGCTCCAAGGACGGAGCTGGGCCGATCACGGGCGGTGCCCGCGTGTCCGGGCGCGGGAGGCCGCCCGGCGCACGGCCGCCGGCAGGCGCCCACCGCCGAGCGGGACCACCCGTACCGCCCACCGGCCGGCCTCCCGGTGCCCCCCGATGCCGCACGCGCCACGCCGTGTCCCGGTTCCCGCTCGCACAGCGGGGCATGCGCGGGGTACGAGCCCGGGCGGAAGGAGGAACAGGTGAGCACAGCCGTCCTGGACCAGCCCCTGTCCCGTACCGGCCGGCCCGCCGCATCGGCACGGGACGCCACCCGCGCCTTCCTCGCCGGCGCAGCCCGCCTGCGGGCCCCCAGCAGGGACGGGAGCATGGACGACGTGCTCCTGGTGGTGGCCGAGCTCGTCGCCAACGCGATCCGGCACACCGACGGCCCCTGCGCCCTGCACCTGGAACTGCTGGACGACTCCATCGACGTCTGCGTCGCCGACCGCAGCCCCCGGCCTCCCCGGCCGCGGACCCCCCGCACGGACGGGACCGGCGGGTGGGGATGGTTCATGGTCAAGCGACTCGCCACCCGCATCCACATCACACTGATGCCGGAAGGCGGCAAGACCATCTGCGCAGAGCTCCCCTGGTAGCGGCCACCCCGGAAGGACTCCCGACCCCGCTGCCCCGGGACCGGTCGCGCGCCCGCCTCCGCGCCCCGGCCGCCTCGGGGAGGGGCGGCCGCGGCGGCGGGGGTGTCACGCGGCGGCGGGGAAGCGCTCCCAGACGCGGTGGGCCGCGAGCAGCTCCAGGAGCGGCGCCAGGCCCTGGGCGCCGTCGGTGACGACGACGCCCGGTTCGCCGGCCGGAATCCCGGCGGCGTCGAAGAGGGCTTCGGCGCCGCCCCAGCCCGCGAGGGCCTTGCCGTGCTGGTACGCCTCGGTCAGCAGAGCCAGGACGCGCGGGTCGCTGACGGGCGCCCTGGGGGCCCCGGCCTTGGCGTCGCGGGCGCCGTAGGCGTCGGCGCCCGCTCCCGGCACCCCGGCGAACACCAGCGCGTCGAATTCGACCGAGCGGGCGGTCGCGAAGGTGCGCTGGACGGTGACCGGCTCGCCTCCGGCGTCGCCGAGCACTCCGCCGGCCGGAGCGACGACCAGGGGCACCATGCCCGCGTCCAGGACCGCCTCGCGGGCCTCGCGCACGCCGGCCAGGTCGAGGGCCTGGCCGGTGACGATGCCGATGACGCGCCCGTCCAGCGGCCAGGTGCGGCCGATCTGGGACAGGGCGGGGCTCGGGCGCGCGTCCACCAGGGGCTCGGTGGCGGCCGGCGCCGGCAGCCCGAGCCCGACCGCGACCTGGGCGCACAGCTCGGGGTCGATGTTGGCGAGCACGGCCAGGGTGCGTTCCTTGACGGCCTGCTCGTAGCACTTGGCCAGCTCGAAGGTATAGGCGGCGATGATGTGCTCGCGCTCGACCGGGGTCATGCTGAGCCAGAACATGCGCGGCTGCGAGAAGTGGTCGCCGTAGGAGGCCGGCGCCTCACGGACCTTGCGCCCGGCCGGCACCTCGACCGGCACCTCGATGAACGCGCCCGTCTCGGCGCCGGCGAAGAACGGGCAGCCCCCGTCGAGGCTGTTGGGCTTGTACGGCGCCACCCCCCGGTGCACGGCCGTCTGGTGAAAGCCGTCCCGCTGCATGTCGTTGACGGGCGCGTGGGTGCGGTTGATCGGCAGCTGCGGGAAGTTGGGGCCGCCGAGCCGGGTGAGCTGCGTGTCCAGGTACGAGAAGTTCCGTCCGGCCAGCAGCGGGTCGTCGGTGGCGTCGATCCCCGGCACCAGGTGGCCCGTGTGGAAGGCGACCTGCTCGACCTCGGCGAAGAAGTTCGACGGGTTCGCATTCAGCGTCAGCAGCCCGACCGGCTGCACCGGCGCCAGCTCCTCCGGGACGATCTTCGTGGAGTCGAGGAGGTCGATGCCCTCGAACATCTGGTCGGCCGTGTCGGGGAAGGTCTGGATGCCCAGCTCCCACTGCGGGAAGGCGCCGGACTCGATGGCGTCGAAGAGGTCCCGGCGGTGGAAGTCGGGATCCACCCCGGCGAGGATCTGCGCCTCCTCCCAGACCAGGGAGTGCACGCCCAGCTTCGGCTTCCAGTGGAACTTCACCAGTGTCGTGGTGCCCTGGGCGTTGACGAGGCGGAACGTGTGGACGCCGAAACCCTCCATCATCCGGTACGAACGCGGAATGCCCCGGTCGGACATGTTCCACAGGGTGTGGTGGGTGGCCTCGGTGTGCAGGGACACGAAGTCCCAGAACGTGTCGTGCGCGCTCTGCGCCTGCGGGATCTCCCGGTCCGGATGCGGCTTGCCGGCGTGGATCACGTCGGGGAACTTGATCGCGTCCTGGATGAAGAACACCGGGATGTTGTTCCCGACCAGGTCGAAGACGCCCTCCTCGGTGTAGAACTTCGTCGCGAAGCCCCGGGTGTCGCGCACCGTGTCGGCGGAGCCGCGCGAGCCGAGCACGGTGGAGAACCGGACGAACACCGGCGTCTCGACGTCCCGGGCGAGGAAGGCGGCCTTGCTGACCGCCTGCGCCGTGCCGTAGGACTGGAAGACGCCGTGCGCGGCCGAGCCGCGGGCGTGGACGACCCGCTCCGGGATCCGCTCGTGGTCGAAGTGCATGATCTTCTCGCGCAGGTGGTGGTCCTGCAGCAGCACCGGCCCCCGCGGACCCGCCTTGAGGGAGTGGTCCGTGTCGTGCAGGCGCGTGCCCTGCGCCGTCGTCAGGTACGCACCGCTCTGCGCCATGCGGGCCTGCTCCGCGCCCGTGGGCTGCCCGGTCGGGCCGACCGTCTCCGGGCCGCTCTGGTCCGCCTTCGGCGGCAGCGGCTCGACCGGGTCGACGGGCTCGGCGAGCTGCGGGGAGACCGGCGCCGGCTTGCCGGGAACACCCTCTTCGGGACCCGCCGCCGGACCGGCGTGCATGACGCCGGCGATCTTGTCGGCGACGGCCTTCACCGGATTCTTCTCGGACATCACATCTCCAGATACGGGGGGCGGGCCCTCGGGCCCTAAACGTGTGACCCGAAGCGATGCGTCCCGAAACCTGCACTAGCCTGTCCGGCGCGCGCCGCCGGCCCGCCGCCTTCCCCGAGGCCGATTACCTCCTCGCCTACCGAACGAAAATCTATGGCGGCCGGAGTAGACATTGGGCGGTGGTGTGGTTATGGTTTCTCTCGTAGCCCAGAGAGACCGCAAGGCCCGGCAGAGACGAACTGCCGGGAAAGCAGTACCGCAGTACAGGTAGTTGCAGTTCCGCAGGACGGTGCGGTGGTGGAGCTTCGAAGCCAGGGTTGTTGCAGGACGGCGACGGGGCTGGCGACCGGACCGGGTGGCCCGCAGTG
>NZ_JBHXSC010000093.1:0-22792 GCF_042716505.1 Streptomyces sp. NPDC058674 | reverse complement strand
CAGGCCCCGCACCGGACGGACGGGGACCATCCAGAGCATCGGCACGCCGTCGTACGCCGACAAGCGCGGACCGGGAGATCTAACGTTCCGTTAAGGATGGGGGGCCCTGCCCGCGCGGGCCGGACACGGGGCAGGGCCCGGCCGGAGGGGGGGGGTATCCGGCCGAGCCCTGGTCTGGGAGGTGAGGGGCCGCGCGTTCGGCGCCGGCGTCCCCTCTCCGTGTACGCCATCCTCGCGCTCCGCGGCGCGGGGCGCCAGCCCGGTTGCGCCGATAGGGGAGCGGGGCCGCGACGCCGGGCCGCGGTCAGCGGGCGGGCCACCGCCCCGTACCGGCGCCGCCGGACCGCGCGGTCAGCACCAGGGCACGTTGGTGTAGTTGTGGACGTAGCGGGCCGACACCCAGCCCGGCCGGCCGTGCAGCCGGTACCAGACGTTGTTGCCCTCGACCCAGTTGGCCTGGACCTGGCAGGCCAGGCGGACCTTCTGCCGCGGGGCGAGGGTGCCGACCACGCGGGAGGCGGTGGTCGCGTTCGCGCGCACCTTCAGGCCGACGGAGCTGACGACCAGGCCGTCGGCGTACGCGTACGCGTTCGCCGCGAGCGCGCTCCCGGCGAAGAGGACGGCAGACGCAGCGGCCGCCGTGCCTGCCACGGCGAACTTCCTGAACATGCGCATCTTCGGCTTCCCATCTCTACGGCTGTCCGGGGACGCGCAGGCGGTGCGGCCCCGCGACCGACCCTGCGCCGCCGTCCGCCGCGCGGCCGTCCGGCGCACCGCACGGTCCCCCGGACGGAGGATGCCCCGTACCGGCCGCCGGGGCGGGTTCCTCCGCTTCCGGATCCGGCCGGCTGCCGCGGCCGGGCTGTGCATACTGCTGGGATGAAGTCCCCGATCGCCACGCGCATCCATCTGATGATCACCGGCGTACTGGTCACGAGCGCGGTGGCCGGGGGAGCGTGCCTCGGGCTCCTCCTGGGCGGCCGGCTGATGGCCGCGGCCGTCGCGGTCGCGGCCGGTCTCGGCGCGGGGGCGGGGGCCTTCCTGGCCCGCCGCCAGGTCTTCGCCCTCTTCCGGCCCGAGCGGGCGGCGGCTCCGGTGGACGGCTACGCGGAAGGACTCGCCGACGCGGTCCTCGTCGGCATCGCGAACTACCGGGCAGCGGTCTTCCCCCTCGTCTCCGGAGGGGTGACCGAGGAGGAGCGCAGCGCGCGCCGCACCCTCGCCTACCGCATCTCCGCGTACGAGGGCCTGCCGCACCCGGTCCAGGTGTCCGCGGCGGCAGCGCTGGAAGCCATCGACCACGGCCTGGACGCCGACCGGGCGGAGTCCGCGATGAAAGCCCTGTGCATCACGGTCTACGACAGCCGGGGCGCCCGGTGACACCGGGCGGTGAGCGGACCCACGGGGCGGGGGCGGACCGGGGGCCGGACGGAAGCACAGCCGATCCCCCGGCCGAGGCCCGCGAAGGCGCGGGCGAAGGCGGGCCGTCTCGGGGATGGCCGGGCCCGGACGGGGCATCCGGAGGGTATGCAGAGATCCGCTGAACTACCGGAGGAAGCACGGAAGTCGGGAAAGTCTGGCTCCCGTCGTCCGGTGTGGTTCGCGGCCGGGCTGCTCGCCCTGGCCGCGCTGCTCGTCGTCGTCACCGGCCCCCTCGGCCTGCTGCCGGGACTCGGCGGCCTCTTCGGCGAGAAGACCCGGGACCGCACCGGCCCCGCCGTGCTCCAGGCGGTCCAGGACATGAGCCGCTACGAGGGCGCGGCCGGCAACTACCAGGTCGTCGTGGACCTGGAGAAGGACGCGAGGCTGCTGCCCGACGCCGTCCGGGGTACCCGCACCCTGTACGTGGGCGCCGGCACGGTCAGCGCGTACGTGGACCTCGGAGGGCTCGACGAGCGGAGCGTGACCGTCAGCGAGGACCGCACCCGGGCCGAGCTCCGTCTGCCGCACGCCGCCCTCGGCGACCCGGCCATCGACCCCGACCGGTCCTACGCGGTGTCGAAGGAGCGCGGTCTGCTGGACCGCCTCGGCGACTTCTTCTCCGCCAACCCGTCCGGCGAACAGGCCGTCCAGAAGCTGGCGGTCCAGCACATCGCCGAGGCCGCCCGCGACAGCGGCCTCACCCAGCGGGCGGAGAAGAACACCGCCGCCATGCTCGAAGGGCTGCTGCGCTCCCTCGGCTTCAGCCAGGTCAGCGTGGTCTACGCCTGACGCTCCGGGGAAGCCGGCGGAGCGCCGAGCCGCAGCCGTTCCCGCAGCCGGTGCCTGTCCGGCTTCCCCCGCGCGGTCAGCGGGATGTCCCGTTCCCAGAACACCGCCGTGGGCCGGTGCGCCGGAGCCAGCGCCTGCTCCACCAGGTCACAGGCCTCCGCCGCCGTCCCCGGGCCCGGAGGCCGTCCCGCGGCCGGGACGAGGAAGGCGCACACCTCCTCGCCCGTGCGGTCGCTGTGGCGGCCCACGACCACGGCCCGCGCCACCCCCGGATGCCGGGTCAGCGCCGCCTCCACCGGCAGGCAGTAGACGTTGTCGCCGTCGACCATCACCACGTCCTTGACCCGGTCGTCGAGGTAGAGGTAGCCGTCGCCGCCGAAGTGCCCCAGGTCCCCGGTCCGCAACCACCCCTCGCGCACCACCTCATCGGTCAGCGCGGGCTGCCCCCAGTACCCGGCCATCACCGCCGCCGACCGGGTCCACACCTCTCCGGTGCACCCCTCGGGGACCTCCGCGCCGTCGCCGTCCCGTACCCGGACCTCCACCCCCGGGACGGGCCGTCCGACGGAGGCCAGCAGCTCCGGGCGGCCTGCCACCGCCGCGTCGTGGTCCGCGGGGGTCAGCCTGCAGATCACCGCCGCCTCGTTCATGCCGTAGCCCTGCTGCCACCGGCATCCCCAGCGGGTCACCGCCTCCCGCAGCCGCTCGGGGTGGATCGGCGAGTCCCCGTAGGACACGGTCTCCAGACCGGGCACGCCGCCGGCGGTCGCCGGATCGTCGAGCAGCCGGTACACCATGGAGGTCGTCAGGTACGTCGAGACCCGGCCCAGCCGCCGGCAGGCGGCGGCGAACTCCCGCGGCGCGAACGGTTCGAGGACCTCCACGCGGCCACCCGCCCGCAACTGCTCCAGGCACCGCCCGCCGGCCCGCTGCGCCAGCGAGGTGACCGAGAGGTGGACCGGCTCCGCCCAGCCCGCCGGGCGTACGGAGCTCCGCGCGGCCATCGCGCCGAAGGTGGAGGCGACGCCCTTGGGGCGCCCCGTCGTGCCGCTCGTGTAGGTCACCCGGGCGACGTCCTCCTCGCGGGCCCGTACGGGCATCGGCGCGGCCGGCCGCCGGGCGGCCCGCCGGACCAGCTCGTCCAGGCCGATCCGGGGCGCCCCGGTCTCCGGCACCGGCACGTCGTGCACCACCAGGTCGGGCCGGCAGTCCCGCAGGACGAAGTCCAGCCCGTACGACGCCGGTCCGGTGACCACCTGCGTCAGCCGGGCCCCGAGCACATGGGCGGCGATCCGGACCGTCAACAGCTCGGGCCGGTTCCGCCCCGCCACGCAGGCCAGCCCGGACCCCCGCCCGACCCCCGCCTCCGCGAGGGCCCCCGCGAGCCGGTGGACCCCGTCCAGCACCTGGGAGAACCGTGCGACGTCGGGGCCGACACCGAGTGCGGGCCGCTCCGCGTACCGCTCGAAGGCCTCCACCAGTTCCGTCACGTACCGTGCGGCCACCTCTGCCCACCTGCCTCTCAGCGTCCGGCGGCCGACGCTACCGGCCGGCCCGGAGGGCCGTCGCCCCGGGGCGGCGAGACGGCTGTTCGGGTGAAGCGGCGCAACCTCCCGGGGCGCGGCACGTTGATCAAGGCGTTCACCACCCTGCACTCGTGCCACAGAGAGACTTATGATGATCAAGAAGATGCTGGCCACCGCTGCCGCCACCGCGTCGATCCTCGGGGCGGGCGCCGCCGTCGCGGCCCCGGCCATGGCCATCGGCAACGACAACGGGGTCAACACCGTCAACGGCAACGGTGCCCAGCAGATCTACGGCAACCAGGCGACCCGCGGCGACCTCAGCCCGCAGCTCGGCCTGGTCCAGGGCACGCTGAACAAGCCCTGCATCGGCCTGCCGGCCAAGCTGAACCTCCAGTCCCTGATCGCCCTGGTCAACGTCGGTGTCCAGGACATCAACGTCCTGTCGAACCCGCAGAACCAGCAGTGCACCGAGAACTCCACCCAGGCCAAGGGCGACGAGCCGCTCTCCCACATCCTGGAGAACATCCCGGTCCTCTCGGGCAACCTCTCCGCCGGCAGCTGACGCAGTCCCCTTCGCGAGCCGGGGCCTCCGACGCCCGCGCGAGTGCCCACGGGGCCCCGGCTTGTTCCACCCGGACCCAGGGTCCGACCCCCCGCAGGCGTGGACCGGCCGCGAGGCCGCCACGGCGGGCACCGACGCGTACACCACAGAGCCTCCCGCCCCACGGGGCGGGGGGCTCTGCCGCGTGTGCGGAGCGCCGGTCTGTGGCCGGGGCGGACGACGCGGCCGGGGCACGGCGGTCCTTGCCTGCCCGCCGGAGGCATGTCTAGCGTCTGGCCATGACCACTCAGCCGCAGCGCTTCGAGATCCTGCTGGTACCCGGGCACATCGAGAACCTGCGGGGCGCCGACCCCGCGGACAAAGCCCTGAGGGTGGCCGTGGTCGAGGCGACGGGCGAGACGGGCGCCTCGGGCTACCCGCGCTACCGCGGCCAGGGCCTGGAGGCCGACATCGACCCCGAAACGCGCACGGTGGAGGCGCTGCTCGTCGACGGCTCGGAGCTCGGCTACGGGTTGACCGCCATGATCGCGCCCGAGCACGGGTCCTGAGGTCCGCGCCGTGGTCGCCGCCTCGCCCGCCAGGGTGCGGGCGGCCCGGGAGAGGGGCGGCGCCGACGCGGTAGAGGACACCACGGGCTCCGGTGCCGCCGCTCCGGCGGGCAGGGCCACCGCGGCCGCCGTCCTGCGCAGCAGGCCCGCACAGGAACGCGGTTCGGCGGGATCGAGCGCGGCGCGCGCCTGCTCGTACGGCCGGTGCGCGCAGCGGCGCGGGCTCAGTTCCGGTGGGCGGTGAGCAGCAGGTACTCCCACTCCATCGCGCCGTCCGCCAGATGGTCGCGGGCGAGTGCGTCCAGGGCCTCGTCCAGCGCGGCGGTCCGGTCGGGATCACCCTCGACGTTGCGGTACACGGCGATCGTCGGTCCGTAGCATGCCTTGAAGAACTCCCGGAACTGCGCCGGCTCGGCGAAGCGGTCCACGCGAACCGTCCGGCGCCGCGCGACGACGTCGCGGACCCGGTCGCCGAGCAGTTCGTGGACGTGCTCCTCGTCGCCCCACAACGGGGGCGGCTGCGCCCCCGGCGGTGGCGGCGGCGCGAAGGGCTTCATCGCGGCGAACATCCGGCCGACGAATCCCTCCGGAGTCCAGTTGGCGAGCCCCACGGTGCCACCGCTGCGGCAGACCCGGAGCAGTTCGTCGGCGGCCACCCGGTGGTGCGGGGCGAACATCACGCCGACGCACGACATCACGGTGTCGAACTCGCCGTCCGCGAAGGGCAGGGCCTCCGCGTCGGCCTCCCGCCACTCCAGCTCGACCCCGCGTACGGCGGCCAGGTGCCGCCCGACCTCCAGCAGCTCGGGAGTGAGGTCGGAGGCCACCACGTGGGCCCCGGCCAAGGCGGCCGCGATGGCGGCGTTGCCCGAGCCCGCCGCGACGTCCAGCACCCGGTCGCCGCGCCCTATCCGGCACTCGTCGACGAGTACGGAGCCCAGCTCCGGGATGACGCGCGAGGCGACGGCCGGATAGTCGCCGAGCGCCCACATGGCGCGGTGCTTCTCCTTCAGGGTGCGGTCCGCCCGGACCGCTTCGCTCGCCTCGGTCATGACAGCCGCCCTCCGGGGATCGGATCAGACCCTCCTCCGAGCATAGGCCGCTCCCCGCGACGGCACCTGTCCCACTATGAGAAATGAAAACGATTTCGGATAGCGTTGGTCTGGGTTCGGTCCCCTCGACGGTGCGCCGCTCCCGCCCGGAATCCGGTCCCGCAGCCGCACCCGACTGGCAGCCGTCCAGTACGTGTTCCAGGGAGCGAGGGCCGCCTTCGACGAACGCCGACCCGTCCTCCACCAGATCGCGCGGACGGCGGTCCGGCTGCGTGGCGCGGACCGGGCGGACGCGCACGCACAAGCCCTGCGCACCGCGGGGGAACCGGGGCTCCGCGCGACCACGGTGCGACGGAAGCCAGGGGAGCTGTCCGGCGGCGAACTCCAGCGGGCCGCGCTGGCGCGGGCCCTGCCGGCCCGGCCGCGGGTCCTGGTCTGCGACGAGATCACCTCGGGTCTCGACCCCGCGGCCCGACGGGTCGTCCTCGAACCGCTCGCCGGGCTCCGCGAACGCAGTGGACTGGCCCTGGTGTTCATCACACACGACCTCGCCGCGGCGGCCGCGCCGGCAGCCCGTACCGCCGTCATGGACGCGGGGCGCCTGGCTGTCCGGTGACCGACGGCGCAATGCGCTCACTCCAAAGGGTTGTTCATGTGATGACTTCCGCGACCCGGGCGTAAATGGGTCGTTGGGGTGTCAGACGTGATCAAGACGGGACCGTTCGACCAGGCGGCCGCAGCCTCCTCGGGGACTCGACCGGACGAAACGACACCTCCCACGGGAGTACGACAGGAGGTGCCGCGAAGTGCCGGAGCCGGAGCCGGAGCGGTGTCGCACCGCACCCGTCGCAGCCGCCGCGGACGCCGCGCCCGCCACGTACCGACCGCACCCCGTCGAAAGGGACCACCCATGACCTTGCCCCCTGCCCGCACGCGCCCCGCACCGCGCCCGACCCTCCTGCTCACGGGCGGTGCCGGGGTGCTGGGCCGCGCACTCGTCGACGAACTGGCCGCGGACCACGACCTCGTCTGCCTGCGGCGCCGGAACCCGATCGGCGACCCCCGGGTCCGCGAGATCGCCGGGGACCTCCTCGCCCCCGGCCTCGGCCTCGCCCCGGCCGAGCGCGAGGAACTGGCCGCCCGCGTCGACATCGTGCTGCACTGCGCCGCCGAGACCGACTGGCGCAAGTCACCGGGGGAGATCAGGCGTACGAACGTGTCGGGCACCAGGCACGTGCTCGACCTCGCCGAACGGGCCGGAGCCCCCTTCCACTACGTCAGCACCGCCTACGCCGCGGGCGAACTGCATCCGCGGGACCGCGAGCGCTTCCCCGGCGCCGCCGCCTACCTGGAGTCCAAGCGGGCGGCCGAACAGGCGGTGCGCGAGGCCGCGGTGCCCGGCGTCGTCCTGCGCCCCTCGGTGGTCATGGGCGACTCGCGGACCGGCCGGACCGCAGGGAACGGGGGCTTCACCGCGCTGCTGGGCTCGCTCGTCCTCGGACGGCTCCCGGTGCTCCCCGGCGCGGCGGACACCCGCATCGACCTCGTCCCGCAGGACTACGTCGCCCGCGCCGCGGCCGACCTCATCCGCGGCGCAGTGACCGAAGGCGAGTACTGGCTCACCGCCGGACCGCAGGCGCCGACGGTACGCGAGGCCGTCGAGCTCTGCCTGGACTTCGCCGCGGACCAGGGCCTGGTCCGACCGCCCTCACCCCGGCTGATCCCGGCGGAGGCCGCGCACCGGCTGCTGCTCCCGCTGACGCGCGGCCGCTCCCACCACCGCACCGAGCTCCTGCTGGCCTTCCAGCACGAACCGGCCTTCACCACCTCGCTCGGCGGCCCCCACTGCGGCCCCGCGCTCACCCGTGACGGGATTCGCGCCGCCCTCGTACGCACCCTGCTGACCTGGGCCGAGAGCCGCTCCCGCCTGCTGGACGCCCGCCGCGCGCCCGTCCCGGGCCCGTCGTGCGCCGCGCTGTCCGCGCAGGACGGCCGCACGGCCCGACTCGGCGGACGCTGACCGCCGCTCCGGCGCGCGACCGGGAGGGTTCCCGGCGCACAGGCCCGACGTGTCCGCGGGCCGCCCGCCCGATCCTCGGACGTCGAGCCGGCCGCCGGCGGGCAACGACCCCGGAGGGTTCCATGCGGAGGCCGACCGGGAACAGGGCGGGGGAACAGGGGCGGAGGCAGGCGGCCGGCCTGACCGAGCACGGCCAGCCTGACCGGGCACTACGAGAACGCCCCCCGGGCCGCCCGTCCGCCCGTCCGCCCGGGGCCGAAGTCGAGCGCGAAGGCCTCGCGGAAACCGGGCCGCCCCACCGCCCGCTCGAAGGCGTGCGTGGCCCGCGCCAGTCCGGCCTCCCGCTCCTCGGCGGCGGCCAGCTCGGCGAGGTAGGCCGGCAGGCCCAGCCCGCGCGCCGCGGCGAGGACGGCGAGCCGGTCGTGGACATCGGTGTCGAGCTCGACCGCGGTGGTGTCAGCCATCCTCCGAGTATGCCGTGCCCGCTGCCCGCCGCGGGAGCGGTTCGCCGCCCCCGCGGCGAGCGGCACGGGGCCCGATCCCGCAGGCACGTTCGCCGAAATCCCCTGGAACGCCCCGTACTACGCACGCTGCGGGTTCCGGACGCCGGCCGAGGACGAGCTCACCCCCGGCCTGCGGCAGATCCGCCGGCAGGAGGCGGCGCACGGCATGGACCGGTGGCCCCGCGTCTGCATGCGCCGTGCGCTCCGACACCGACGGGGAGTCGAACCGGATCCGGGCGGCCACCGGAAGGTGGTCGCTGCCCGTGGCCGGCAGGGTCCGGATGTCGGAGACGGTCGCCGACCGGGCCAAGACCTGGTCGATCCGGGAGACCGGGAAGGCAGCCGGCCAGCTGAAGGCGAGACCGCGGCGCGGCGGTCCCGTCCGCGAGGTCACCGGGGCCAGACCGCGGTCGTCCACCGTGCCGTTCAGGTCGCCGAGCAGCACCACCGTGTCCAGCGGCTCGGCGCCGACGGCCGCCCCCAGCAGACGGGCGCTCTCGTCCCGGGGGCCCGAGCCGAAGCCGTGCGGCCCGAGGCGGACCGAGGGCAGGTGGGCCACGTACACGGCGATCTCACCGTGCGGAGTGCGTACGGCGGACCGCAGCCCCCGGTTCCAGCCCTCCCCGATGCCGTGCGGTCTGATGTCGAGCCGCCGCACGCCCGCCAGCGGGTACGTCGACCAGAGCCCCACGGTGCCCTCGACCGCGTGGTGCGGGTACCGCGCCGCCAGGGCGGACGCGTAGAGCGGCAGCGCGGCGGGCGTCAGCTCCTCCAGGGCGATCAACTGCGGCGCCGCCCGGATCAGGGCACGCGCGGTGCCCGCCGGGTCGGTGTTCTCGTCGCTGACGTTGTGCTGGACCACCACCAGGTCGGGCGCCTCCCGTTCCACCGGAAGCAGCAGCCCGCCGAAGTGGTACGCCCACACGGCCGCAGGCAGCAGCAGGGCCACGGCCGCGGTCGCCGAACGCCGCCACAGGGCGGGAGCGGACAGCGCCACGACGACCGCAGGCTTCCCAGACGGCCCGCGCCGTCGGGCACGGCGGAGTGGAAGGCGAGCAGCGCCGCCGTCAGCACCGCGAGTGCGGCGAGTATGCGCCCGCCCGCCCAGGACCACCCCCCTCCCTGTGCGCCCCGCCCTCCCCGCACGCCCCCGCCCCCGTCCGTTCGTAGCGTTCATGCGTTCATGCGTTCATGTGCTCTGCACGTCGTGGACGACGCACCGGACGGCGGTCGGGTTCCCGGACCGGTCCGGTCCGGCCCGTCGGCGGGGGCCTCGTGTGCTCCGTCCGAGTCATCTTCGGGTCCCCGTTCGGCCGCAAGGCCGCGTTCATGATCATCATTTTGGCTCCCGATCGTTTTGATGCTCCCATCCGGCCGTGCGAGATCTGGGAGGGCTGCGTGGCTATGTCACGAACGCGACGAACACAGCGGAACCGAAGGCAGGGGCGGACCCCCTTCGCCCCGGCCTGGGGCGCCGTGGCCGCGGCCACGGGGGCCATGCTGCTCGTCGCCGCGGCACCGGGACGGGCGCCCGGGGCCGACACCGGCGCCCGGGCGTCCGCCGCCCCCCGGCCCGGCGCGGCGGTGACCCTGCTGGTCGGCAGGGCGCTGGACGACGGGCGCCGCGACGCCGACCGCTGGTGCGCCGTGCACACCTTCCGGCCGGCCCTGTGCACCCGATGGCGGGAGCAGCGGGTCCTGGCCACCGCGGCCGGAGTGGCGTCCGTTCTGCGCACGCCCGCCCTGGCGGACGCCGAGCGCGCGGCCCGGAGCGATGCCCTTCCCACCGACGCGGGCGCACCGCTGGAGATCGGCCTCGCAGACCCGGGCCGCCTCACCGACGTGACCGTGCGCGACGGCCACGGCAGGCACCTGGCGGGCGAGCTGACCCACGAAGGCCGCCGCTGGCTGAACGCCGAGCCGCTGCGGGCGGGGGAGGCCTACACCCTCCAGGTCGGCGCCCAGGACGCGGCAGGCGCACCGGTCGGGGCGACCCTGCACTTCCGCACCGCTCCGCCCGCCGCGGGGAGCCGGCTCACGGTCGCCTTCGGGCCCCGCCCAGGAACCTACGGTGCGGGGACGATCGTGACGGCGGCCCTCAGCCACCCCGTCCCCGCCGGAGACCCCCTGGCGCGCGCCCGGCTGGAACAGGCGCTCCAGGTGACCTCGGAACCCCGGGTCGAGGGGGCCTGGCACTGGGTCGACGACTCCACCCTGCACTTCCGCCCGCGCACGTACTGGCCGGCCCACACGGTGGTCCGCGTCCGCAGCGGGCTCGACGGCGTCCAGGTGGGGGAGGGCGAGTACGGCGGCCCCTCCGCCGGACTGCAGTTCACCATCGGGGACCGGATCGAGGCCGTCACCGACGCCGCCGCCCACGAGATGACCGTGCGCCGCAACGGACGGGTCCTCCGGACGATCCCGGTCACCACGGGCAAGGAGGGCTTCCGCACCCGCAGCGGCGTCAAGGTCGTACTGCGCAAGGAGCACAAGGTCCGGATGCGCGGGGACTCCATCGGCATCAAACGCGGCACCAAGGAGTTCTACGACCTCCCCGTCTTCTACGCGACCCGCGTGACGTGGAGCGGGGAGTACGTCCACGCCGCGCCGTGGTCGGTCGAGGCACAGGGCGAGGAGAACGTCAGCCACGGCTGTACGGGCATGAGCACCGAGGACGCCGCCTGGTTCTTCGGGACGGTCCGCGAAGGGGACATCGTCGAGGTGGTCAACAGCGGCGGCGAGAAGATGGCCCCCTTCGACAACGGCTTCGGGGACTGGAACGTGGACTGGCGCACCTGGCTGGCCGGCAGCGCCCTGGCCGCCGTGGACGCCCGCCCGCAGGAGGACCGGCTCTCGCCGGCCCGCCTGCACCCGACCACCTGACCCGGGCCCGGGGGTCGGACCCGCCCCGGAGGGGGTGCTTCCGGACGAGGGGCCCCGGGCGGGCGGCCGCGGGGCCGCCGGTCCGGCGCCACCCGCCGGTCCGGGGCCGCCTCCGGGGCGCCGTCCGGCGTGCCTACTCGAAGCGGGACGTGTCGCCGGCGCCGCGGCGCACGATCTCGGCCTCGCCGCCCGAGAAGTCGATGACCGTGGTCGGCTGGGTGCCGCACTCACCGGAGTCGACCACCGCGTCGACCTGGTGGTCGAGCCGTTCCTTGATCTCCCAGCCCTGCGTCAGGGGCTCGTCCTCGTCGGGCAGCAGCAGCGTGCTGGAGAGCAGCGGCTCCCCCAGTTCGGCGAGCAGCGCCTGCGTCACGACGTGGTCGGGGATCCGGACGCCGACCGTCTTCTTCTTCGGGTGCAGCAGCTGACGCGGCACCTCCCTCGTCGCCGGGAGGATGAAGGTGTACTTTCCGGGCGTGGCCGCCTTGATCGCGCGGAACACGTCGTTGTCGAAGTTCACGAACTGGCCGAGCTGCGCGAAGTTCTCGCACACCAGGGTGAAGTGGTGACGGTCGTCGAGGTTGCGGATCGAGCGGATCCGGGAGATGCCGTCGCGGTTGCCGATCTGGCAGCCCAACGCGTAACAGGAGTCCGTCGGGTACGCGACGAGCGCGCCGGAGCGGATGAGGTCGGCAACGCCGCCGATGGTGCGCTGCTGGGGGTTGTCGGGGTGAACGTCGAAGTACTTCGCCATCCGCCGAGCCTACGGGACCCGGTACGCACCCCGGCACGGCGCCTGCCGCCGAACAGAGGAGCCCGCCGTCTCCGTTCGGGGGAACCGGCCCGCCGGGGCGGGCCAACGGGGACCGGACTGCCGAAATGAAGGGTGTCGGCCCCTGCCGGGGCCGGGCGGTGCCACGGCTCCGCTACGGCAGTTGCGAGGAGATGTCACGTGTCGCGTGTTTGGAAGAGTGCGGGTCTTGCCCTGGCAGTCGGCCTGGTCGTTCTGGGCGGGGCTTCCACGGCCTCGGCCGACGCGGTCGCCGACGGGATCGCCGTGGGCTCGCCGGGCGTGCTGTCGGGCAACGTGGTCCAGATCCCGGTCCACATCCCGATCAACCTCTGCGGGAACAGCGTCAACCTGGTCGGCGCCCTGAACCCGGCGGCCGGCAACGTCTGCGTCAACACCTGAGTCAACACCTGAGTCCGGACCGGCACCCGGATCCACCCGTGCCACCCCGGCCCGGCGCTGCCCGCGGCAGCGCCGGGCCGGGCGGCTCACCCCGCGGACGCCCGCAGGGCCGCCGTGTGGGCGCGTACCTCGGCGGGCGTCAGGTAGGCGTCCGTGAACTCGAACTCCCGCAGGCTCGGCGGCCTCGCCCGCTGGAAGCCGGTACGGACGAAGTCGTCCCCGGCCACCGCGTTCAGCATCCAGTTCGTCAGCACCCTGGTCTTGGCGACGTTCGTCCGCAGCGCCGACCAGTGGTACCCGCGGGCCACGGCCTGCGCCGGAAGGCCCCGCAGCGGGATGCCCAGGGGCTTGGACACCGCGTCGGTGCCGCCGAGGTCCACCACCAGACCCAGGTCCCGGTGGGAGTACGGCCGCAGCGGCTGCCCGCGCAACGTCGCGATCAGGTTCTCCGCGACCGTGCGCCCCTGCCGCAGCGCGTGCTGGGCCGTCGGCGGGCAGATGGCACCGTCCTTGCCGGCCGCGAGGTCGGGCACGGCCGCCGCGTCGCCCAGCGCGAACACCCCCGGCGCACCGGGCACGCCCAGCTCCGGCGTCACCACCAGGCGGCCGCGCTCGGTCTCCGCGTCCAGAGTGGCCACCAGCGGGCTCGCGGCCACTCCGGCCGTCCAGATCAGGGTCCGGCTCCGCAGCACCCGTCCGTCCGTCAGGGTCACCTCCTCCGGGCCCGCCTTGGCGACGCTCACACCCAGGGACACCTCGATGCCGCGCCGGCTCAGGATGTCCAGGGCGGCCTTCCCGAGGGAGTCGCCGAGCTCGGGCATGAGCCGGGGCGCCAGGTCCAGGAGGTGCCAGCTGATCTGCCGGGGGTCCAGCCGCGGGTACCGCTTCACCGCGTGGTGGGTCAGCCGCTGCAGGCAGGCCGCCGTCTCGGTCCCGGCGTAACCGCCGCCGACGACGACGAAGCAGAGCCGGGCGGCCCGCTCCGCGTCGTCCTGGCTGGCATCGGCCAGGTCCAGCTGGGCGATCACGTGGTCCCGCAGGTAGGCGGCCTCGGCCAGGGTCTTCATGCCCCGCGCGTGCTCGGTCAGCCCCGGGATGTCGAACGTACGGGTGATGCTGCCGGGAGCCAGCACCAGGTGGTCGTACGCCCGCTCGGTCACCTCACCGGTGATCGTGCGGATGACGCAGACCTTCGCCGCGGGATCCACGCCGATCGCGCCACCGGGCACGATCCGGGTCCGGTGCCGGCGGCTGCGCCGCAGCGAGACGGCGATCGACTGCGGGGTCAGCACCCCCGACGCCACCTGCGGCAGCAGCGGCAGGTACAGCTGGTAGGAGGTCGGCGTGACCAGGGAGATGTCCGCCTCCTCCGGTGAGAGCCGGCGCTCCAGCCTGCGGACGCACTCCACTCCGGCGAAGCCGGCGCCCACCACGAGAATCCTGGGTCGTGCCACGGTGTCCGTCCTCTCTCGGGCGGCCCGGTGATCGGGCCTGACCGGTCACCCGCGCCCCTGCCCCGTCCGCGGCGCTCTGCACACGAAAACCCGAACGGCCGCGTATACAAGCCGAACCTCCCCGCCGCCGCGCCGGATCTTCCCCGTCCCCGCACCGGAACCTCCCCAACCCGCCCCGGATCTTCCCCGTTCCCGCGGCTCGGGGCCCCGCCAGGTGGGACAGTGGAGGACATGTGCGGCCGATACGCCTCCACCCGCGGTCCCGGGGACCTCGCCGACCTGTTCTCGGTCACCCGCCGGGACCCCGCCGAGACCCTCGCCCCCAGCTGGAACGTCGCCCCGACCGACCCGGTATGGGCGGTCCTGGAGCGCCCCGACCGGGAGACCGGCGCCGTGGAGCGCGGCCTGCGCCCGCTGCGCTGGGGACTGGTCCCCTCCTGGGCCAAGCGCCCCGACACCGGCGCCAAGATGATCAACGCACGCGCGGAGACCGTCCACGAGAAGCCCGCCTACCGCCGCGCCTTCGCCAAGCGCCGCTGCCTGCTGCCCGCGGACGGCTTCTACGAGTGGGAGGCCGTCCCGGCCACCGGGACGGCCAAGGCCTACAAGCAGCCGTACTTCATCAGCCCCGAGGACGCCTCGGTGCTCGCCATGGCCGGACTGTACGAGTTCTGGCGCGACCACGAGGTCGCGGACGACGACGACCCGGCGGCCTGGCTGGCCACCTGCACCATCATCACGACCGAGGCCGTGGACGCGGCGGGCCGCGCCCACCCCCGCATGCCGCTGGCCATCGCACCCGCCGACTACGACGCCTGGCTCGACCCCACCCACCAGGACCCCGACGAGCTCCGCGCCCTCCTCGGCACCCCGGCAGGAGGCCGGCTGAACGCGCGCGCCGTCTCCACCGCCGTCAACAACGTCCGCAACGACGGCCCCGAGCTCCTCCACGACGCCTCCTGACCGGCCGACCCGCACTCGCGTTGCGGCCCGGCCGCGCGCGGGGGAGGGTCGACAGGCGAGCCCGCCCCCAGGGAGGAACCGAGCCATGCCCATCGCCACCGTGAACCCGGCCACCGGAAAGATCCTGCGGACCTTCCCGGCACAGACCCCCGACGAGGTCGAGCAGTGCCTCGCCGAGGCCGCCGCGGCGTTCGCGACCTACCGCACCACCGGCTTCACCGAACGCTCCGCGCTCCTGCTCCGGGCCGCCGACCTCCTGGAGGAGGACAACGAGGAGATCGCGCGGACCATGACCACGGAGATGGGCAAACCGCTCGCCGCGGCCCGCGCGGAAGCCGCCAAGTGCGTCAAGGCCATGCGCTGGTACGCCGCCCACGCCGAAGCGCTGCTCGCCGACGAACACCCCACCGAGCCCGACGTCCACGACTCCGGAGCCGCCTCGGTACGGGTCCGGTACCGGCCGCTCGGCGTGGTCCTCGCCGTCATGCCGTGGAACTTCCCCCTCTGGCAGGTCGTCCGCTTCGCCGCGCCCGCCCTCATGGCCGGCAACACCGGACTCCTCAAACATGCCTCGAACGTCCCCCGGACGGCCCTCTACCTCGGGGACCTCTTCCACCGGGCAGGCTTCCCCCGCGGCTGCTTCCAGACGCTCCTCATCGGCTCCGACGGCGTCGAGAAGGTGCTGCGCGACCCCAGGGTCGCCGCCGCCACCCTGACGGGCAGCGAGCCCGCCGGCCGCGCCGTCGCCTCCGTCGCCGGCGACGAGGTCAAGAAGACCGTTCTGGAGCTCGGCGGCAGCGACCCCTTCGTCGTCCTTCCCTCCGCGGACGTCGCCCGCGCCGCCAGGACCGCCGTCACCGCACGCGTGCAGAACAACGGCCAGTCCTGCATCGCCGCCAAACGCTTCATCGTCCACACCGACGTCTACGAGGAGTTCGCCGACGCCTTCACCGCCGGCATGGCCGCGCTCACCGTCGGAGACCCGATGGACGAGGCCACCGACGTCGGCCCCCTCGCCACCGAAAAGGGCCGCGCCGACCTCGAGGAACTCGTCGACGACGCGGTCCGCCACGGAGCCGCCGTCCTGTGCGGCGGCCGACGGCCCCGGGACCGCGAGGCGGGCTGGTTCTACGAGCCCACGGTCCTCGCCGACGTCACCGCGGCCATGCGCATCGACCAGGAGGAGACCTTCGGCCCCGTCGCCACGCTCTACCGCGTCGCCGGCCTGGAAGAGGCGATCGAGCGCGCCAACCACACCCCCTTCGGCCTGAGTTCCAATGTGTGGACCCGCGACGAGCGGGACGTCGACGCCTGCGTACGCGACCTGCAGGCCGGCGGCGTCTTCGTCAACGGCATGACCGCTTCCCACCCGGCGCTGCCCTTCGGCGGCGTCAAGCGCTCGGGATACGGGCGCGAGCTGTCGGGGCACGGCATCCGGGAGTTCTGCAACATCACCACCCTCTGGCGGGCGGGCGACTGACCACACCTCCCGACGTGCACCGCGGCCCCTTGGCGGATGCCCGGCAGGGGGTTCGGGCCCCGCGCCCCCTCTTCGTATGATCGGACACGCGCCGGGGGCCGCCCGCGCACGACGACGGAGGAAGCCATGGGTGCCGCCAGGGTCGCGGTCGTGACGAGTGACGCCGGTTTCGAGCACGACGCGGACCTCCCGCTGATCGTCGAGGCACTGCGCGCCGACGGGCTGGCGGCGGAGGCCGTCGCCTGGGACGCCGGACACACCGCCTGGGACCGCTTCGACCTGGCGGTCATCCGGTCGACCTGGGACTACGCGCGACGGCTCGGTGAGTTCCTCGCCTGGGCCGACGCGACGGCCGGGGCGACCCGCCTGTGGAACCCGGCATCCCTGGTGCACTGGAACAGCGACAAGCGCTACCTCGCCGACCTCGCGGGGCGCGGGGTGCCCGTCGTGCCGACCCGCTTCGTCGAACCGGGCGAACCGTGCGCGCAGGCCGACTTCGACCGGCCCGGGGGAGTCGTGGTCAAGCCCGCGGTCTCCGCCGGCGCCCGCGACACCGCCCGCTACGAGCCCGGCCGGCACGCGGACGCCGCGCGCCACGCCCGGATGCTGCTGGACCAGGGCCGCACCGTGATGGTCCAGCCGTATCTGCACCGGGTACAGGAGGGCGAGCGGGCCCTCGTGTTCTTCGCCGGCGCCTACAGCCACGCGATCCGCAAGGGCCCCCTGCTCACCGAGGCGGGGGTGATCGACAACGCCCGGGTGGCCCACCCGGGCGTCACCGCGCACCGGCCCACCGACGCGGAGCTCCGTACGGCGCGGAGCGCCCTGGGGGCGGTTCCCCTACCCGACGTCCCCCTGTTCGCCCGGGTCGACCTGGCACTGGACGACGCCGGTGAGCCCGTGCTGATGGAGCTGGAACTGATCGAGCCGAACCTGTTCCTACGGGACGAGCTGCGCGGCCTGCAGCGCTTCGCGGAGGCCGTCGCCAAGGCCGCGGCGCCCCACTGAGGCCCCCGCCGGCCCCACCCTCGACCGCGACCCGCAGTCCCCTCCGGCCGCCGCCCGGCGCGCGTACGGGAACGGCCCGCCGAACGGGATGCCCCCTGCGCGCCGACGGGACCGGCCCGCCGGCCCGGAGGCCCCCTGCAGGCGGCGGGGACCTCGCCGCAGAAGCCCGCCGCCCGCCACCCCCCCGGCCCCGATCCCGCGGCCCGACGCGCCACGGGCGGCACGCCACGGCGTGCCCGCGCCCACCGCGGCCGGACGGGCCGCGCGGTGGCGCCGGGCCGGGGCCGATCTGCTGAACCCGTGCGCCACCCGGCATCGCGGCCGCGCGGAGCGGGCACCCAGCACGGGTGACCCCTCTCGTACTGCGCCCCGCGCCGCCGGCCGCCACCCACCCGCGCCGCGCGCTGCTCGCAGGGTCGGTCGGCAACTTCGTCGAGTGGTACGAGTTCGGCGTCTACGGCTGCTTCGCCACGGTCATCGCCGCCCACTTCTTCACCCCGCCGGCCGGTGCCGGCGCAGGCGGTGCGGGACCGCTGGTCACCACGTACGCGTCCTTCGCCCTGGCCTTCTTCTTCCGCCCCGCCGGAGCCCTGTTGTTCGGCCGCATCGCCGACCGGGCCGGCCGCAAACCCGCCCTCGTCCTCGCCATCGCCCTGATGACCCTCGCCACCACCCTGATCGGCCTCCTCCCGACCCAGGCGACGGCCGGCGCGGCCGCCCCCTGGCTGCTGACGCTGCTGCGCGTCCTGCAAGGCCTTTCCGCCGGAGGGGAGTTCGGCGGCGCCGTCGCCCTGATGACGGAAGCCGCGCCGCCCGGCCGGCGCGGGCGGCACGGCGCCTGGCAGTCCTTCACCGTCGCGCTCGGGCTGCTCGCCGGCGCAGGTACGGCCGCCCTGCTGGCCTCGGTGCTCTCTCCGGCGGCCCTGAACGACTGGGGGTGGCGCGTCCCGTTCCTCCTGGCCCTCCCGCTCGGCCTGGCCGCCCTCTGGCTGCGCACCGGACTGACGGAACCGCCCGGACCACCGCTGCCCGCCACCCCGCTGCCCGCCGCCCCGCTGCCCGCCGGCCGACCCCCCGCCGACCCGATCACCGGCAGCCCGCCGGCCGTCCACCCGCCCCCCGTTCCGGCGGTGGGCGACACCGTCCGCGCCGTCACCCTCGGCGTCGGGCGCGTCATGGGGTGGTCCGCGGCCGGCTACACCTTCCTCGTCGTCCTGCCCTCCTACCTCCAGGCCACGCTCGGCGCGTCGTTCCAGGAGGCCCTGATCGCCACCGCCCTCGCCAACCTCGGCTTCGCCGCCTCGATCCTCCCCGCCGGAGCGCTCAGCGACCGCATCGGCAGGCGCCCTGTGATGCTCGCGGGAGCCCTCGCCGTCGCCCTGCTCGCCTTCCCGCTGCTCCACCTGCTCCAGGACCCCGACGCCGCCGTCACGGCCAAGCTCGCCGCCCTTGCCTGCGCGGGTGCGAGCGTGGGCCTGCTCGCCGGCCCCGGGCCCGCCATGCTCGCCGAGATGTTCCCCGCCGCGGTCCGCTGCACCGGGCTCGGGCTCGCGTACGCCGGGGCCAACGCGGTGTTCGCCGGCTGCGCCGGCCTCGTCATCACCGCCCTGACCCGCCTCACCGGTGACCCCGACATCCCCGCCTACTACGCCGCAGGAGCCTGCGCCCTCAGCGCGCTGGCCCTGGCGAGCCTGCGCGGCGACGACCACCGCAGGCCCCTGCGATGAGGGTGGTCGGCCTGATGTCGGGCACCTCCCACGACGCCGTCGACGCCGCCGCCGCCGACCTCACCCTCCACGACGAGGGGTCCGTCCTGCGCCTGGCGCCCCACGGCATGGTCAGCGCCCCCTACGAACCCGCCCTGCGCCGCGCGCTCGCCGCGGCCCTGCCGCCCTCGCCCACCAGCATGGCCGACGTATGCCGCCTCGACACCGGGATCGGACAGGCCTTCGCCGCGGTGGCCGTCCGCGCCGACCGCGAATTGTGCGGCGGAAGAGCGGAGTTGATCGCCTCGCACGGCCAGACCGTCTACCACTGGGTCTCCGGAGGCCGGGTCCACGGCACCCTGCAGCTCGGCGCGCCCGCCTGGATCGCCGAAGCCACCGGCTGCCCCGTCGTCTCCGACTTCCGCCCCCGCGACGTCGCCGCCGGCGGACAGGGAGCCCCGCTGGTCAGCCTGATCGACACCATGCTGCTGCGCGGACGGCCCGGCGCACCCGCCGCCCTGAACATCGGCGGCATCGCCAACCTCACAGCCCTGCCCGCGACGGGAACGCCCGTGGCCTTCGACACCGGCCCCGGCAACGCCCTGCTGGACGCCGCCGTACGCGAAACCACCTCCGGCCGGGCCGGCTACGACGAGGACGGCGCCCTCGCGGCCCGCGGCCGGGTCCACACCCCGCTCCTGCGCAGGCTGCTCGCCGAACCGTACTATCGCCTGCCCCCGCCCAAGACCACCGGCAAGGAACTCTTCCACGCCGAATACCTGCGCACCGCCCTCGAAGGATTCGGCACGCTCGCACCCCCCGACCTCCTCGCCACGCTCACCCGCCTCACCGCCCGCACCGTCGCCGACGCACTGCGCCCGCTCGGCGCCACCGAGGTCATCGCCTCCGGCGGCGGAACCCGCAACCCCGTCCTGATGGCGATGCTCCGGCAGGAACTGGCCGCCGGAACCGCCCTGTTGACCTCCGGCGCGCTGGGCCTGCCGGCCGCGGAGAAAGAGGCGTACGCCTTCGCCGTCCTCGGCTTCCTCACCCTGCACGGGCTGCCGGGGAACGCCCCCGAGTGCACCGGCGCCGACGGGCCGCGCGTGCTCGGCTCCCTCACCCCGGGCCGGCGCCCCCTGCGCCTGCCGCCGAATCCCGCGCGGACCCCCGTCGCGCTCGTTGTCCGCCCGGGGTGACGACGGACTACGCCCCGGCCCGCGGCTTTGTCGTCGGCCCGCGGCCTTGTCGTCATGCGACACCTCCGCCGGACAGCTCGCCGTACCCGCCGAGGAGGACCAGGACGCTGATAGCGATGGCCGCGCCGACGTGGGCGCTCGGCAGGCGCCGCTGGGATACGGGCCCGTCATAGGATGCGGGGGATCATGCCCGTGGGGCGTGGCGCGAGCGGACGGAGGCCTCCCGTGCACCAGCAGCCCGTCACCGTCGTCACCGGCGGCAGCCGCGGCATCGGCGCCGCGATCTGCGCTCGCCTCGCGGCCGACGGCCACGACGTCGTACTCGGCTACCACTCCGACGCCCGGGCCGCCGAGGACGTCGCCCGGACCGTCCGGGACTCGGGCCGCCGCTGCACCGCGGTCCGCGTGGACACCGCCGACGAAGCCGAGGTCGACCGCCTCTTCGAGGCCGCCGCGGCCTGGGCCCGGTGACCGGCCTCGTCAACAACGCGGGCGTCAGCGGCCCCAACGGCCCCCTCGCCGAAGCCGATGCGGCCGGCCCGAGCGGGCCCGTGGAGCGGCGGGCCCCGGCCGCCCCGTCGGGATGACGCTCGTTCCCGGGGGAGTGGGTCAGGGCGGCCTCGTCACGTTCTGGTGAGCACCCCCGTGGTTCGCCGTGACGTGGGCGAGGCCGCCCTGGATCTGTGGTCAGCCGATCGCGGCCGGACGGGGGGCGGGGAGGGCGAGGCCGCTCCGGCAGTCGGATGAGCCCGCCGGGTCGTGGAGCGGGATGCG
The DNA here is from genome assembly GCF_042716505.1 of Streptomyces sp. NPDC058674. Taxonomy (NCBI): domain Bacteria; kingdom Bacillati; phylum Actinomycetota; class Actinomycetes; order Kitasatosporales; family Streptomycetaceae; genus Streptomyces; species Streptomyces sp. NPDC058674. The sequence continues at coordinate 1,711 of NZ_JBHXSC010000093.1, read as the reverse complement.
TGGGGCGGGCGTGATGGCGGACAGGAGGTAGCTCCACAAGTCCGTGACGCGGGTGTGGAGGTCCTCGCGCCCCGTGCGGACGTGCGAGGTGACCTGGATGCCGGTGAACGAGCCGACGATGAAGGTGGCGAGGTCGTGGACGTCGAGCGCCGGGTGCACGTCGCCGGCGGCCTGGGCCGGACCCAGGCAGCTCCGGCAGGTGTCGATCCAGGTGTTGTACGAGAAAGGGTCGGGATCGGTGAAGGAACCGAACTCGATGACCAGGCGGACGCCGGCGCGGACGCGGACGCTCGTGCGCAGGGCGTGTGCCATCCGGTGGGTCAGGTCGATCACGGTCTGCAGGCCGCGGTCCTCGGGGGCGGAGAGCCCCTCGGCGACCTGGAACTGTTCCTCCATCAGGGTACGGGCGAGGGCTTCCTTGGACGGGAAGTGGAAGTAGAGGGCGCCTTTGGTGACACCGGCGTGCCTGACGACGTCGCTGAGGCTGGTGCCCTCGAAACCGCAGCGGTCGAACGCTGCGGCGGCGCCGTCCAGAATGGCCTGACGGGTGTTCTCGGCTCGTTCCTGCCTGGCCCTGGCCACGTGTCGTCTCCCGTTGACGGCTGCTCGTCCGGAGCCAATGTAGTGGGACCGAGCCGGAGAAAACCAGTCAACCAGTTTGTTTTCGTGGAGGCTTGCGACCGGTTCGGCCGGTTGTCGGCGGTATGGCGGGACCCGGTGTGTCGCGCGGTCCGGCGTCGGCCCGGGAAGAGCACGGCTCCACCCACGAGCCGGAGGGCCGACTCCCCGGACCTTACGTACGAACGGCGAGGACGAGCCGGTCTCGGTCGACTCCACGAGGGCGGCCAGGAGCCGGCCCGCGATGCCGCGGCCGCGTGATGGTGATGCTCAGGCTGCGGCCGCGCGGGTCAGGAGCTGTCCCATCGCGGCGAGCACCGCGGGCTCGACCCGGTAGTAGACCCAGGTGCCACGCCGCTCGGAGGAGAGCAGCCCGGCCTCGCGCAGCTTCTTGAGGTGGTGGGAGACGGTGGGCTGGGAGACGCCGACGTCGGAAATGTCGCAGACGCACGCCTCGCCGCCCTCGTGAGAGGCGACTGCGGAGAGCAGCCGCAGGCGCACCGGGTCGCCGAGGGCCTTGAACATGAGGGCTGTCCGCTCGGCCTCCTCGGCCGTGAACGGGCGCTCCGTCAGGGGCGGGCAGCACGGTGCGGCGGCCTCGGACTCCAGCAGGGGAGCAGGTGGCATGCTGGCAACGCAAGCCATCGACGGATGTCGAAACAGAGGAGCCGGCCGTGAACGCGCCTGCCACCACCGCCGACCTGCCCACCGTGGTCATCGGCGCCGGACCCGTCGGCCTGGCCGCCGCCGCCCACCTCACCGCCCGCGGCCTCACCCCGCTGGTCCTCGAAGCCGGCCCCCGCGCGGGCACCGCCACCCGCGACTGGGCCCACGTACGCCTCTTCTCCACCTGGTCCGAGGTGGTCGACCCGGCGGCCGAGAAGCTCCTCGCCCCCACCGGCTGGACCGCGCCCGACGGTGCCACCTACCCCTCCGGCGGCGACTGGGCCGAGCTGTACCTCCAGCCCCTCGCCGACGTCCTTGGCGCCAAGGTCCGAGATCGGGTCTTCCGACCCGACCCCGGCCCACACCGGGCAGCGGATGCGCGCCGCCTCGCCCGGTCGGCCCGTGGTGGTTGCGTTGACCGTCCCGA
>NZ_JBHXSC010000092.1:0-22904 GCF_042716505.1 Streptomyces sp. NPDC058674 | reverse complement strand
GCTGAACATCGTGCTCAGGCCGCGCAGCGAGGAGCGCACCGGGAACTCGTACCGGCTGCACCCCCTGGCGGCGAAGTACGAGACCCCGGAGTCGATGGAGGCCGCGTTCCGCGCGGCCCTGGCCCGCATCCAGGCCGGGGACCTCCCCAACCTGAAGCTCCCGGCCTACCACCAGGCCCCGCCGTCCCCGACGGGTCGCCCAAAGCTGCAGGTGGCCTGAGGGCCGGCGACGGCTCACGGGATGCGGGATACGGCGAAGGGCCCCCACGGTCGTGGGGGCCCTTCGTGCCTGAGTAACTTGATGCCGTCAGTGTAATCGACCGGCCGCGGATGCGGGCGGCGGATTGCTCCGCACGCGGCGCCGTGTTCGTGCGGAGCCGGGGCGTGCCTGTTGCTCGACCTGGACGGGGATTGTTCCGACGGAGGCCTGTGGATGACGGCGCTGGTGTGTGGCCTGCTCGGCGGGGCCTTGGTGCTCCGCGAGGCTGACCGCCGGATGCAGGCCTGCATGCTTCTCTGGGGAGCACACCGCCCTCATGCGGTAAGCGCCCCGGGGGGCGCTCTCTGCTCGGGGGCCCGATGCTGGGCGCTGCATCGCCCCTCTTGCCTGCCGTTCCGCCACGGCCCGTGAAGCCGCCCGCGACTGCCGTAACAAGTTGAAATGCGACGTATGCATAGATTGCCGGACTTGCTGAAAGTGCTCGCATACACCCTTCGGCTCGCCTAAAGTCCCAGTTTAGTGAGCCTGCTCCCCGCGCACGCGGGGATGACCCCATCGTGACGACGGCGATGATGAGGAAGGTCTTCTGCTCCCCGCGCACGCGGGGATGACCAACTTTTGTCCGCGGACAAAAGTCGGCGCCCCCGCAGTACGTCCGTAGCCAGGTTTTGGCAGCTACTTGAGCTGTGGGTGGGCCCTCGGCCTCGCTAGAACCGCACGGACACTCCAGACGACGAAGCTCCGCGCTGCCGGCTGGCCACGCCGCCCTGACCCCAGACACGGCTGTGGTCGCCCTCGGCAGTGAGACCGAGGAGGGTTGAGGAACGAGCGGTGACCTCCGTAGCGTCGAACGACACCGACGCACCCAGTGGCTTCGTAGGTGAGAACGGAGAGCGATTGTTGATGGTGGTCAGCACCGCTTCGTGATCGAGCCGTCCAGGAATGTTGATGAGAACTGGCAGCACCTGGGAGGCAGTCCCGGGTGTTTCCCTGTTTCGCTGCGGTGTGGCGGTCCTCGGCGGCGTGAAGCAGGACGGCCAGTTGTGCGCAGTAGCCGCACGCTCGTTCGGCCGCGTGGAAGGATGAGCGCATGTGGTTGCGGCTGCCGTTCGGGGACGAGTTAAGGGCCAAGCTGGGATCGCCCAGGCGCTCTCGCAGACTGGGCAGCAGCCCTCGCTCGCGCGTGTGGCGCGTCGAGTTGCCAGAGGCAACAGCGGTGGTGAAGCAGATCGTCGACGGTCCTGATGCCGATGAGCGATACGCCCGTGAGGTGGCCGCGCTGCGGCTCGCCGCCCGAGCTGAAATGCCCGTGGTGCCAGCGTTGCTGGCCACCGATCCCGGCGAGCGGGTCTTGGTGCTGGAGCATCTGGATCACCGACGCCCCGCCAGCGACTGGATCGTCGACTATGCAGCCGCGTTGGCACGCCTGCATGCCACCGCCCGCCCGGAGGACGTTGGCAAACTTCCCCGGTGGCAGGGCCCGAACCAGGCCGATATCGAGTCTTTCCTGCGGCTGGCCGGAGCTCTGGAGCTTCCTGTCACCTCTGGCGTGTCCGGCGAACTCAATGACCTCGTGAACCGGCTCGACCAGGCATCTGGGCATGCCCTTCTCCACGGGGATCCCTGTCCCGGGAACGATCTCCACACCGCCACGGGGATCCGATTCATCGACTTTGAGCAAGCGTCACTGGGCAGCGGCTTGATGGAGCTCGCCTACCTGCGCATCGGATTTCCGACCTGCTGGTGCGTCACTTCAGCGTCGGAGCCGCTGCTGGAACGGGCGGAGAGCACATACCGCAACGAGTGGCGCACCCTGACCGGCTCCGAAGCCCCAGACGGGCTCGCTGACGCGTGCGCCGGCTGGCTGCTCCGCGGCGACGCGCTGGTTGAGCGGGCACGCCGCGAAAGCACTGATCACCTGGCCCGGATTCCGCACCGGGACTGGACGTGGGGCACCGCGACCGCCCGACAACGGCTCGTCCACCGGCTCGGGGTCGTTAGCCAGATGACGGCCGACCACACCTCTCTTAGCAGCGTGAGCAGCCTCAGCACCGCTATGCGCCAACGTATGCTCGCTCGCTGGCCCACGCTTCAGCCCGTTCCAACAAAGCGACCATAGAGGTCGGCTGACACCCCCAGAATCGTCGACGAGTCACTGGCATGCCGACCAATCTCGTGCCCGGCGGCAGTGTTGGTCAGCCGACGGCTTGCTGTTCGGCGCGGGCGCGGGTGGTGGCGAGGCGGTAGGAGTCTGTGCCGGTCTCGATGATGTCGCCGCCGAAAGTGAGGCGGTCGACGATGGCCGCGCAGAGCCGGGGGTCGGTGAAGGTCTTGGTCCAGCCTGAGAAGGATTCGTTCGAGGCGATCGCCACGCTGTTCTTTTCCTCGCGTTCGGTCAAAACCTGGAAGAGGAGCTCGGCACCGCGGCGATCGAGTTCCATGTAGCCGAGCTCGTCGATGCACAAAAGATCGACGCGGCCGTAGCGGGCGATTGTCTTGGTCAGCTGCTTCTCGTCGGCCGCCTCGACGAGCTCGTTCACGAGCTTGGTAGCCAGGACGTACTTGACCCGGTAGTCGGCCATCGCGGCTTCGGTGCCGAGGGCGATCAGCAGGTGGGATTTGCCGGTGCCGGAGTCGCCGATGAGGCAGAGCGGCAGGCGCTTCTTGATCCATTCGCACTTGGCGAGGGTGTGGATCATGGCCGCGTCGATGTTGGGGTTGGCGTCGAAGTCGAACTTTCGCAGGGAGTCGTGGACTGCTGCGGTCGGCGCTCGTGCTCGATCATCGGTTCCATCCTGGCCAGGATGCGGCGCAGGGGCGCGTCCGGGGCGCCGGCTGCGAGGGCTTGCGCTGCCAGCTCGGCCACGGTGGACCCGGCGGTGCGCAGGCTCGCCACCCTGCGATTGCGTAGCTCCACCGCGTCCGTGAGTTCCTTGAGCAGCTGCGTCCAGTCCATGCCCCGCACAACGTCCGTGGTCGGGCGGGAGTGACGGGCAGCGGCATGTGGGCAACCGGGATCTGGGCGCGGTGGCGAGGGTAGCGGGGTGCAACGCGGGGGGTGCAACACGCCTGCTCGCGTTGCAGCGGGGACGTCTTCGCAGGTCAGGCCCGCAACAGGGGGTCTGTTGCAGTGTGTTGCGCGAGTTCGTTGCACGGCAGCGTTGCACCCCGATTGCAACCGAGGGTGACGAACTGCCCTCGGATAAGTGATCTTGACCATTTGCCAGGTCAGTTTGACCGCCTGGTGAAGAGGAGGCTTGCGGCCCGGGTAGCTGATCCTGCGCCCCGAAACGGCAGGGGCTGATCTGTCGCACTGGCCGTCTAGCCTCGCTGGGGAAAGTCGATCGATGCGTGGAGGAGTACGGATGAGTGGCCTGGGTTGGATGTACGGGGCGGACCTGCCGCTGGTGAGCGTCACCTTTGCCCGTGACCTCACTCCGTGGCAGCTCTTGGAGCGGATGGGGGCGGACCCCGCCACGCTCGCTGAGCGGACCCAGGAGGACTTCGACGAGGACTTTAACGACATGCTCTACGAGGACGACGCCTACGTGGTCACCGCCGGCCGGTACGGCTCGTGGGCCTGGGTATGGGAGCACGGCAGTTGGCTGTGCGTCGAGGACGATGACCTGCTCGACGAGCTCTCGGCGGGGACGGCAGCTCTGTCCCTGCACGTTAACGAGAAACCCCTCGTGGACTTCCGCTATGCCGAGAACGGGCAGCTGGTGACCGGTCTGCACACCCTCCTGGGCATCGAGCCCCGGCACCGCACCGGCCAGGACCCTCACCGCTTTGACTCCGAACTGCGGGCGCTTGGCGCCCAACCGGACACTGGCGAGACCGGACCGCTGGGAATGCGCGGGCTCTTCTACCGTCTCACCGAAGGACTTGGTGCGGGCCTGGACCAGGCCGATCTCCATGCCGAGACAGTCCTCAGCGCCCGGCTTCGGCCCCATCCGGACCGGGTTGCGTGATGCGCCTGACTTGTTCACCCGACGGGCGAACAGGTCGCCACGATCACTTGGCAAATGGTCAAGATCACCTATCAAAGGACACGAACGCCGAGGTTCGGGTCTGGGGCCTCACAGCTCACAGGATGGTTGACCCGAAACCTGTTCACCAGGGAGAACAGCCCGCCACCTCATAGGCAAACAGGGCAGATTTCGGCTCACAGCTCACAGGCTGGCCAACAGGGTGTTGTGAGGTGTTGTCGTCGCTCAGCGTGAACCTCACAGCAGGCGCGGGGGGAAACAGTCGCACGCTGTAGATGGCCTCTTTGACCTCTACTTGGCCACTGGCGTCCGGTGAGCGACCCCGCTTCGGCGAGTCGTGATCACATACAGAGATGCGTGCATGGTGATGGCGAGGCCACCCGGCGAGTTCAGGGGGCGAGCAGCGGCCCGAAGGTCTGCCGTGCGATCTTCTCGGCCTGCGCCTGGGCGACCACACGGCCCGGGATCCCCGGGTGGTCGTTGATCCAGTCTGTGCGGAGGCGGCGGAGGTGAAGAAGTTCAGCGCGTCGCAGCACGCCGTGTCCGCGGGCCCGCCGCCGGGTCGCTGCGACGCCCCGCCGGTGGCTGAGGGCCGCCTGCGGGGCGTCGGGGGATATGGGCGGCTCAGACCGGGCGGATGTTCTCCGCCTGCGGGCCCTTCTGGCCCTGGGTGACGTCGAACTCGACCTTCTGGCCCTCCTGGAGCTCGCGGAAGCCTTGGGCGGCGATATTGGAGTAGTGGGCGAAGACGTCAGCGCCGCCACCGTCCTGCTCGATGAAACCGAAGCCCTTCTCGGCGTTGAACCACTTCACGATGCCCGTAGCCATGCTGTTCTCCTCGACGTGCGCAGCCGCTGGCGCCCGCACTGCGCGACCGCCGTGCCCGACCGGCCTCGCCCGATTGCAGTCCCGGACGGTGAAACGCCCGTGACCGCGAGCACGGGCCGGCTACGGCTCGGAACCACGACTGCTCCTGGCGACCACGCTATCGCCCCGAGATCCTGCCCCGCAAAGGACACGGCCCCGCAAGTCACCGCGGGCATTCGCGTTGCCCACTCGGTTCACCAAAACTGGATCTCTGCACGCGATTTCCCAGCGGATCCAGCGCATACGAGTGGCGGGCGCCGCTCCGCCGGTGTGGTGGGTACCGGACGAGGGACATCGGGTGTGTTCTGGTCCGGCCTGGTCGCCCCGGGAAGGGCGGCTGCGGCTTACCTCCCCCCGCCCCCGGGGCTTGCCGTCACGTCGCCGGCCCCCGGGGCGGGGAGAGCGAGCCCCGAAGCCGGCCGATTGAACGTCACCACATCGGACAAGATCGCCGTGCCAACTGCTGGATACCAGCGCAGACACGGTCCTTGACCATCGTCGACAGCGTCAGCGCTGCCGGGAGCGGGGCCGGCCCGCACTCCCTGGCGATGGCCATGCCGAGGAAGGTCCCCACCAGCAACGCGACACTGCCGTCGCCCATCACCGACCACGTTCCCCCGCCTGCGTCGCGGTGAACGTCGAGGTCATCCCCACCTACGTCACCGCCTCGGTGGCCTGCACCAGCGCAGACTGCTCCATCGCGCGGTTCTACGCGGAGCGCGGTTCTACGCGGACACCGCGCGGTCCCTACGCGGACACTCGGTGAGCAAGACGTCCTGACGGCTGTGAAACCAAACGCCTGCCGCCCTGCCCTCGGCTGCAGCGTGGTGTTTGTTCTCGGGCGCCATGGACAGGCGCCGGGTGCCGCGGTCTTCCCGGCCGCTCGGGCCGCCCGCGGTCTGGGAGGAACCATGCGTGCAAGATTTTTGACGATCGCGGTGTTCACAGCTTCCCTGGCGTGTTCCGGGGTGTCGGCAGTTGCCGCCGCGCCGGCTCCGGGCAGCACCGATGCGCGTTTCGTGCAGATGGCCCACCAGAGCAACCTGGCGGAGATCGCCGCCGGTAAGGACGCCCAGAAGAACGCGACCACGACATGCGTCAAGCAGGCCGGTGCCACTCTGGTCAGCGATCACACCAAGCTCGACGCGGAACTCGCCGCGCTGGCGAAGAAGGGCGACGTCTCCCTGCCCGGGACCCCGACCCGTGAGCAGCAGGCCACGCTCGCCGATGTTCGGTCCAAGGCCGGCAGCCCCGACTACGACAAGGCCTGGCTGATGGCCCAGGAAGCCGGGCACACCAAGACGCTCACGCTGATCGACCAGCAGATCAGCCAGGGCAAGGACACCGAGACCACCACTGCGGCGAAGAAGGCGCGCCCGGTGGTCGCCATGCATCTGGACATGGTCCGCGGTGGGACCTGCCACAGCACGTGACGGCGCCCCGTCCCGCATGACCGCACCCGCACTGGGGGCGTAATCCTGGAGTTGCAGGGTGTCCCCCGCCAAGCGCTACGCGTGCGCCCGGTCAGCGACCGCTGGAGCGGCGAGGTCCTCGAGGCTCAGCGCCGAGCGCCGTCGCCGCGTGATTCCAGCGTCACCCCTGGGCAGAGTGCCAACGGTAGGCCGTTTGCGTGATTTGCCCCTTACGTGATGCTTACTTGCCGGTTTTCGGGTAGTCGCCTGGTGGGACGGCGTCGATCTTGGCGTACTCCCTGCCGTGGAGCCCTCCGTGCTCCGCACAACGGATTGGACACCTGCCATGACCACCGCGAACCCGGGCGGCACCCCCGCAGGCCGCCGGACTGCCAGTGCCGGCGTGTCCGGACACGGGACACGGCGCCTGTCGACCGAGACGAAGTCGGCCCTGAAGACGACGGAGTTCTTCGTCTACATCGCCGCCGTCGTCGCGGTCCTGATCGCGTCCATGCTCGTGGGCACCGAGGAGGGCCACCGCGACTACTTCCGCGCCGACCAGGCATGGATGTACATCGTGATCCTCACCGTCGGCTACATGCTCAGCCGCGGGCTGGCCAAGTCCGGAAGCCGGGACAACTACGACGACAACGGCTCCTGAGTCCACGCGCCACACCACACCGGGGAGAAGCCGAGCCGCACAGTCGCGAAGCCTGGCTGCCCAGCTGGCCGGGGCCCCGCTCCTGCCTCGTCTCCCGCGCAGATCACCGATCCGCAACCGGGTGATCCCGGACCACCACGGCCTTCTCGCGCCCGCCTGGGGGAAAGTCTTCACCGTGCGGGGTAACTGGGCCACGGTGACCTCGCAGCGAGTCGCCCTCTGCCCGACCACCAGGCCGGGCAGAGGGCGGCGCAAATCCAGACAGCGGATCCCGGTAGGGCGGGACCGGCGTCAGTCCTTGGCGATGGCCATGCCGAGGAAGATCCCCACCAGCAGCGAGACACTGCCCACGGCCATCACTGACCACGTCCCCGCCTGCGTCGCGCCGAACGTCGACGTCATCCCCGCCTGCGTGGCCGCCTGCGTGGCCTGCGCCCCGGCCATCGTCGCCTCCTGGACAGCCAGAGCCGTCTCCAGCCCCTGAACCCTGCTCTCCAGCTCAGACTGCTCCATCGCACGGTTCCTCTCTCACGGCGAGCCGGGCTGATCCCGGCCTCACCGTCCATCGCTTCCCCACCCCGCGGACACAGCCGCGCCACTCACCTGGGGTGTACCCGTTTGCCGACGGCGGGCGCTCACCGTGGCCATGACGGCTCACAGGCACGGGCGGCGAACGAGAGCGCGTACAGCGCTACGCCTGCCGCGTTGGCCGCGGCATGCACCAGTACGGCGCGCATCTGCGGGCGCCGCAGTTCAGCCCGTTCCGTCCAGCCGGCCGCCGCCGCAGCAGGGAGCGCAGCCACGATCCCGACCCCCGCCAAGGCGCGCACCGCCCGTCGGCAAGCAGTCCAGGACAGCGGCGGACATCAGCTGCCCATGGGCGTCTGCACCCTCAGCGGATGCACCGGATGGCCCAGCCACTGGCCGTGCAGAACCGCGCCCCTGGCCTACGGGTAGCGCCCCGGCTGCCCGCCGCCCGGCGTCGATCAATCGGGCCACTGCCTCGGGCGGCGGCCGTCCCGGTTGGCGCTGTCTGATCCGGCGGGCCCCGGCTCAGCCGGCCTGGGCGACGAGGCGGGGGTAGCCAAGGTCCGACAGAGTTGCCGCGACGATGGCCACCTGGTCCCCGTCCAGAGCATCCGCCAGTGCTGCCTGAGCTTGACCGTAGGCGGACCTATCCCGGGGGACGGTAGCCGCAGGTAGCCAGCAAATGGACACGATCTTGTTATGCCGCGTTCCGTCCGCACTGGCGAAAGGCAGGTCATAAAGGACAAGCCGGGGCTGATCAACAGGCAGTGCCAACAAAAGCTCGTCGTGTGTCAGGTTGCTCTGATCCTCGACGAGGAGGGAATCCGCGGAAGCGCCGAGCCGGAAGATCACGGTATTGACATCCGGTTTGCCCTTCAAATCCCAGAACGCCCTGATGCAGCTGTCATCCACGGTGATAGCACGGCCCACGATGGTTCCTCCGGTGCAGAGTGCGACTTCGAGGACCCCAACGACCTGCCCCCCACCGAGTTCTGCGCACGCCTCCAGTCACCCGGCCATGACTGCGGTCCACGGCGCCGCGGAGGAGTTCGCGCAGCCGGTTCGCCCCGGCACAGTCTTCGGCGGCCTGGGATTAACGGTGGGACAATAGGGCTGCCAGCGGTGGGGTGGGCGCGTCCCAGCAGCTTGAGCCTTCCGCATACAGAACAGCAGGTCAGGCCATGGCCAATCAGCAACGCAAGCCTTCTCAGCCCACGCACGGTGAGGGCCCGAGCCCACACAAGGGCACCGAGCAGCACGGCTGGTCGCCGGACGTGGACGAGACCAGGCAACAGGACAACCCAAGCGCTCACCGCTCCTTCCACCCGGACAAGTACGCACCCGCCAAGGGGCCCGGCAGGACCGTCGCCAAGGAAGAAGCGGGCAACCCCCACGGCAACCCCACCAAGAGCATGAGCAGCCGCGGCGAGGGGCAGGACAAGGGTTCCGGTGACAAGGGAATGCACGACACCGGACCCCGAGGCCGCTCGCAGCGTCCCAGCGGAACCAAGGACGCCTCTGCCTACACCGGTGTCGACCCCCAGGACCCACCCGAGACCCAAAGCGCCGGATAAACCCCCAGCCGCTGCTACCACACCTCCCCGACGCCCGCGCTGTACGAAGGCCCGGCATCCACGCTGACACCTGTCGCGTTGCGAACGGGGTAGGCAAGTCAGAAGCGGCAAATTCTCGGCTACCACCGGCATGCTCCGCCGGATGGTGGCGCCGCCAGCGTGAGCGCCCGTAGTGACGCGCGGCAGGTCAACGACCCCGGCTTCGCTTAACCGTCTCCCCATCGCAGCCGTGTGGCGTGGTGCGCGGAGCTGTTGCCAAGGTCAGGAGGCCACTTCATGTCCGCACAGGATTGGGAACCAGATCCGGGCCGTACGCCTTCACCCGGCGCAGGGACCGGGGTCCCGCCGGGCGAGACTCCGCCTGGTGAATCGAGCACGGGTACGGGAACCGGTCCGTACCGGCCCCTCACCCGTGGCTGGGGAAAGGGACCCCTGGTGCTGATCTGCCTCCTTGCCTTCGTCATCGCCCTGTTCTTCCTGGCCTATGCCATCACGCTGAACCTCTGAGGTGGCCGATCGCCCACCCAGCCTGGCACCGACCGGACCACACGTCCTGCCCCGGCTGAGGTGTCGATTGCCGAAGGGGGCGGGACGGACGAAGGGGTCGGAGTTAGGTGCCTCTGCGAGGGTGTCGAGCATTCGGGGAGCGGGGTCGACGGCAGGCGGCAGGTGGGTGCACAGCACGTTCTGGGCGTCCATGGCACGCAGCGGCTGGAGGGTGGCGAGGTACTTCCCGGTGTCGACGGTGTGGACCCACGGGCTGGCCACGGTGGCCCACAGCAGCTGCGCGGCGCGCAGGTCCTCGGGGTCCGAGGTCGGCGGCCGTACCGTCCACGGCGGCCTCCGCGCTCGGCATCGGCGCGCCGAAGCAGTCGGAGGTGAAGCACGTCCGCGTCCGATCGTCGTAGAAGCCGACGTGGCGGGGTTGTCGAACAGCGGCGGCCGGAAGGCCCGGAGCGTGCGGCCGCCGCCCACGCCCAGCGACTGGCCCGGGTTCACCAGGTGTCCGCGGTCCATGGGCAGGGGGGCGGCCACCGGGTTGGAGCCCGATCCCGGTCTTCAGCGCGACGCTGGCCTGGAATGCGCAGGTACGGGTCGAGCCGGACACCGACAGGGACCCCCTCCTGGCACGGATCGCCTGAGCGGCTACGGCGCTCGCTGCCTCGTCGCCCTACGTCTTTGCGGGGAAGCCTGCGGTCAGGTGGGTGATCAGCTGGGCCGGCGCATCCTCTTGGAGGAGGTGGCCGGCACCGTCGACCCAGTGGAGTTCGCAGTGGGGAATCCTCTCGTGCAGCCACTCGGCGTACTGGGGCGGAAGGATGCGGTCCTCCCGGCCCCACACCAGGCGCACGGGGATCGAGATGTCGCCCAGCAGAGATTCGTAGCCGGCCGTGTCGCTCTGCTTGATCTGGCTGTACTGCCGGTAGAACGCGGCCTGGCCCTCCGCACCACGCCACGGCGCCAAAAACGCCTCGAGAACGCCGGGCCGAAAGCCGACGTGCGTGGCGTTGCGGAGGTGGCTGGCCACCAGCGCTTCGTGCGCGTAGCCCGGGAGCTGCTCGAAGACCTCCGGGTGCTGGAGGATCAGCTGGAAGAGTCCACGTTCCCAGTCACCGCCGCTCACGGCGTCAAAGAGCGTCAGGTCCCGGTAGTTCGCCTCTTCCATCAGCAGCGCCCGCAGCGCCACCGCTCCGCCGATGTCGTGGGCGATGACGCTGGGCCGAGACAGCTGCCAGTGCCCAAGGAGACGGGCGAAGTTCCGTGCATGAGCCGCCAGGCTCAGGTCCTGGCCCTCGCCTTGCTCCGACTGGCCAAACCCGAGGTGGTCGAAGACGAAGACCCGCCGACGCGCCGCAAGCGCCGGGGCGATGTCCCGCCAAAGGAACGACGAATACGGAGTGCCGTGAACGAGCACCACCGGCTCCCCGCAACCGAAAACCGACCAGCGCACGGTCCCATCGGGTGTCTCGAAGACTTCACCCAGCTCCCAGTTCACGCTCACGCTCCTGCTCTTCCCCGGGGACGGCACCATCCCGGCGTTGCGGGACGCTACACCGCACCACCTGCCGCCCTCGATAGCCACACCGGACTCGAACCCGGCCCCTCTATCCCCCGGCCATTCGCGGGGGACGAAGGTGTCGGCGTCCGGGTAGGAATGGACCCGAAATCGGTGTTGCTGTCAGAACTGGGCGTCGTCGGCTGAGAAACCGGGGCGCGGTCGGTCGGGGTGCGGGAGTAAGTTCAGCCGTACGGGGTGCGGCCTCGGCCAGCAGGGCCGCGACGGGGGTCGCACCCCGACACCGCCGTAGTGCCCGCGTCCGCCGGCTGAGCGAACGCCGCCTGCTGCACGGCCCCCGGCCCGGGGCATGAGCTGACCGCCGACCCGACTCTGACCCGGCGGGCAGGCGCCGCGCGTTCCGGTCATGGAGTCTTCGGCCAGGATCGCGGCCAGCGCCAGACCGGCCACCGCACTCGCCGCGACTAGCGGACGTAACGCGGGGCGCAGCGCAAGGTCCCGCCGCAGCCTGCTGGGCCCTGTGGCGCGTGTCGGGGCGGGCGGACCTGCTCCATCGCGGGTGGGCGGCCTGTTCTGGGCGGTTGTCCGGCGGGCGTGGTGCAGGAGTTGATCGGCTTCGTGCCGGGACCTGCTGGTGGAGACACGGGCGTAGCCGATTCGGATTTCGGTCGGATGGGAGCGGGAGGGCGCCCAGGGGGTCACCGTTTACGGCGCTGACGGGGCTGATACGGCTGTCCACGCGTCGCTCGTGTCATCCCCGTACGGCCTGGGTGGCCGCCGTCGTCTGCGGCGGCCACCTCATGGGGTTACGCGATGGCGGTGTTCCGGCTGGAGGTGTGGGCGTTGAGGGCGTGGGCTGTGGTGGGGTAGGCCGGCAGCTGGGTGGTCAGGCCGGTGAGGTTCAGCAGCCGCTCGAGCCGGTCGGGGACGGCGGCCAGGGTCACACTGCCCCCGGCTTCCTTGGCGCAGCGGTAGATGCCGATCAGGGCGTTGAGACCGGAGGAGTCGCAGAAGGTGACGGCTTCAAGGTCCAGGAGCAGGTGGCGGTGGCCTTGCTCGATCAGGGCCAGTGACTGGCTGCGTACGTGGGGGGCGGTGTCGAAGTCGAGGTCCCCGGAGACGTGGGCCACGGCGAGATCAGCGTCGGCGCGCTGGGTGGTAAGGCGGAAGTCGGTCACGGTCGGCTCTCCGGCATCTCGCCGGCGGGGGCGATGGTGTGGGCGGTGGCCGTGGCGGTGAAACCGTCCACCGCGGCGTCGGCGCGGGGGACGGACAGGGCCAGCAGGGCGACGTCGTCGCCGGCGCCGTGGGGCGTGGCGTCGATGAGGGCGATGGTGTCCTCGATGACCGCCGTCGCGCTGACGATCGCGGTGCGGGCGGCGAGGAAGCCGGTCAGGCCCTCATCACCTATCATCTCGCCGTCCGCAAGGCGGGCCTCGGTCAGCCCGTCGGTGTAGAGCAGCAGTCCTTCGCCTGGGGCGAGGTGGATGCTGTGGGAGGCGAAGTGTGCGCCTGCGATGGCGCCGATGAGCATGCCGCCCATGGGCTGCACCGCCTCCACCGTCCCCTGCCCGCGCAGGTGGTAGGCCGGGGGGTGCCCGCCGGTGGCCACCGTGACGGTGAAACCTCCCTGCTCGTGCGGCTCCAGGACGCCGAAGACGGCGGTGCAGAACCGGCTGCCGACGGCCGCATCGAGGAGCAGCGCCGTGTTCAGCGAGGTGAGGACCACGTCGGGGTCGGGGTCAATCAGGGCGGCGGCGCGCAGGGTGTAGCGGGTCAGGGAGGTCAGGGCGGCGGCTTCGGGGCCCTTGCCGCACACGTCCCCGAGGAAGAACGCCCACCTCTTGCCGTCCAGGGGAAAGACGTCGTAGAAATCGCCGCCCACGTCCTGCGGGGAGGCGGTGGCGTAGTGGCAGGCCAGCTCCAGCCCCGGTACCACCGGCAGTGCCGGCGGCAGCAGGGTGCGCTGGAGGGTGGAGGCGAACGCCTGGATGGCGGCCATGTCGCGCTCCGCGCGCTCGCGGGCCTCCTCCTGCTCGATGCGCCGCTCCTGCTCGGTGCGCAGGGCGTTCAAGGCCGCCAGGCGCATCTCCAGCTCATCCAGCACGATCGCGGCCAGATCCGCGAGGGTGGCGGTGTCGTCCTCGGTGATCAGGCGGGGCTTGGTGTCGAGGATGTTGACGGTGCCCAGCCGGTGCCCGTCGCCGGTGATGATCGGCGCGGCGGCGTAGAAGCGGACCGCCAGCGGACCGGTGACCAGGCCGTTGTTGAAGGCGACGGGGTCGGTGAGAGTGTCCGGGATTACCAGTGTTTCGTCGGCGAGGATCGCCGAGCCGCACAGGCCCGGCTCCCGGTCGATCTCGCTCACGCCCTCCAGGCCGTGGACGGCCTTGAACCAGATCCGGTCCTCGTCCACGATCGTCACACTCGCCACCGGCACCTTGAACAACCGGGCCGCCAACGCCGCGACGCGGTCGAACGCGCCGTCCGGCGGGGTGTCGAGGATGTCGTAGCGGCGCACGGCATCCATCCGGCCCGCTTCTTCCACGGCACTGAGCGTCCGTCGGCCCGGCGTGTCCGCTGGGCCGGTCGCGTATCCCGCTTGCGGCATCGTCCACCTCTCCTTGGCGCGCCAGCTTCGATGCCGACAACGACGGCAGCTTAGACCCAGCTGTCCGGCGTCAAGAAACCAATCCGCAGAGTAACCACAGAGCAGCGTCAGCGGCCTTTGCCAGCTAGCGTGCTGATTTGCCACTGTGCTGCATCGTCACAGCGAGCGAGCCCCGGACCGCATCGGTCCGGGGCTCGCTCGCCGTTCGGGTACGGCGACCTCTACAGCTGGAATCCCAGGTCGAGTACGTCGTTGATCTGGACTTCCTGGAGGGAGCCGGCGCGGCGGCCGCTGTCCTGGAAGTAGACCTCCTTGAGTGCTTCGGCGGTGAGTTCGCGCAGGCGGTCTTCGGTGGCGCCCTGTTCCTGGGCGTTGAAGAGGCGGGCCGCGTACTGGGGAGGCAGGGCGACGGTGATGTGCCGTTCGCGGTCCTCGTCCGTGGAGTCCATCGACGCTCCGGCGTAGCCGAGGCGGGCGTGGACGTCGATGACGATGCCGCCGGTCGTCGCCGCCTTCTCCTTCGCCTTGGCGCGGATCTGCGGCTGCCAGCGCTTCTTCACCTCTCGCTCCAGGCGCGCGCCGAGGTCCGGGCGGGGCTTCTTGATCTGGTCCTTCACGTACCGTTCGACGGTGCGCTGGGAGACCTGCAGCATCTGGGCCACCTGCTTGGTGCCCTTGTACTGCTTGACCAGGTAGCGCATCTGCACGCCGGCCGACTTCGGCGCGGGGCGGGTGAACGCCTTCGCCACGGCCTGGTTGAGGCCGTCCCCGAACTCCTTGTTCATCGCGCTCCCTACTCCCCGTTGTCCTTGTCGGTGACGGTGCCGTCCTTGATGTACCGGGCGAGGTTGAGCTCAGGCGCCTTGAACTGCTCCCTGGCACCCTCTCCCCACAGCGTGGTCTGCGTGCCCTCGTGCTTCACCAGGCCGGGGTTGACCCCGAGCTTGAAGCCGCCCGGCAGCGGCTTGCCCTCGCGGTAGGGCAGGAAGTCCAGCGGGCTCTCGCCGTCGACGGCGTAGACGACGCAGTCGGACAGGATCGCGACCGGGTACTGCCCGGTGAACGCCGCGTGCTTGACCATCTTGCGGTGGAGGTTGATCCGGGTGCGGGAGATGACCGCCGCGCGGATGTCGGGCCGCCAGGTCGGTCGCTCCAGGGCCCGCCACCGCTCGCCGGACGTCCAGCCCTCGCCGCGGGGCCGCTCGCGCAGCTTCCCCAGCCCGCCCTTCACGGTCGCCTTGATGGCCGAGGCGACGATGGCCATCTGCGGGTCGCGGCTCTTGTAGCCGTCCATGGCCGTGAGGAAGTCCTCGGGCGACAGGTCGGCGTCAACGCCGAGGTCGGCCATGGTGGTGAGGTAGGCGTCGCGCAGCCGGCTGTACCAGCCGTCCAGGTAGCGGCCGGTCTCGTACCGGACCCACGCCTCAGTCGGCGTCACGTCGTACCCGAGCTCCTGGGCGTAGGCGACGGTCGGCGTCGCGTACCAGGCCGGCCCCTCGGGCCGATCGCCCTTCGGCGTGAACGGGGAGGGCAGCAGAGCGCCGTCCAGCTCCACCCACTCCTTGCCGACCTTCACCCGCGACAGGTCGACGTGGCTGAGGTCGACCAGCCAGCTTCCCGGGAGCTTCGGGTCGAACACGGGGTTCTTGACGTGCGTCGGCGCGCCAAGGCCGACGACCAGGCCGTTGGCTCCGGCGGCGAACGCCATGTTGACGTCCAGGCCCACGAGGTTGCTGCGCAGGCATTCGTCGTCGTTGAGCGGGCGCGCCCAGTCGTACGCCTCCTCGAACAGCTTCTCCGCAGGTCCCCGGACGTGAAAGCGGGGCAGGTCCGCCAAGAGCGGGTGTCCGTCGGGGGCTTCGCACGGCGCGCAGTCCACCGGGTCCTTGCCGAGCGAGCCGGGGGTCTTGTCGTCGGCCTGCCGCAGGATGCCGGTCTCTTCATCGCGTACGGCGTAGGTCGGCGGGTGCAGGGCGGTCATCAGCTCCAGGCCGGTGACGGCGGTGGAGCCGCGCGGCGTCATCACCCGGGACGCGTACGCGCCCAGCACGCGTGCGAGCTCCGCCGGCGGCAGCTGCCCGGCTGCGCCCCAGAACCGGGCGTCCAGCGCGTTCCACGACGGGATGCACAGCTGAACGCACTGGCGGTCCGAGCCCTTGGCGGGGCGGTAGATCCGCGCCCACGGGCCGAACCCGCGCTTGGTGAGCTGCCAGTCGGCGCGGGTCAGCTGCTTGATGACCTTGTGACCCTCCGGGATCCGCCCGGCGATCCGCTCCTCCTCGGTGAGGCCGACGGGCAGACCGTAGCGCTCGCACGCGGCCGCGGTGAGCACGACCAGCGGGTCGGCCGGCCTTCCCGGCCCGGACAGCTTCGGCTGACCGAGCTTCGCCTCCTTGAGGGTCCAGTCCACCAGGGACGGCAGGCTCTTGGCGGGCACGTCCAGGACCAGGCCGCCGACGCAGTACGCCAGCACCTTCCCGTCCTCGACGTCGACAACGGCCAGCGGCCCGTTCTCGAACCGCGGGTCCGTCTCACCCATCGGGGCCTCGGCCGGGGCCACCTTCTTCGCTCCGGGACGGCGCGACGTCGACGCCGTCGGCCTGGTGGTGCTCGCCGGACGCGGCGCAGCCGATGGAGCAGCGGCGGCAGGGGCAGGAGCGGAGCTGGTCTGGGTGTTCTCGGTTGCAGTCATGTCCGCAGCCTCGGGCGCCGGACCTGTGGACAGAGCCCGCGCTTCCGCCCGAGCGGGCACAGCGGTGAACGTGGCCGGCACCGCGACGGCAGAGGGGGCGGCCGCGCCGGCCGGGGCCGGAACCGGGTAGAGCTCCGCGAGCTGCTTCAGCAGCCGCGCGTACGCGTCCCGTTCCGGCGGGCGGGGCTCGGTCTTGCCCGACTCCCAGCCCGACACCGTGGCGCGGCGCACCTTCAGCGCGGTGGCCACTTCGTCGATCGTCAGACCGTGCGCGGCACGCAGCCGCTTGCGCTCCGCCGGGGGCGGAAGCGTGGAGCGGGACGCGACCAGCGCGTCGACTGCGTCGAACAACTCGGACATGGAACACCTCCTGACCTCACTCTACCCCACGAAACGTACATTGCACGTACGTTCACCGTACGAACTGCGTACGTTTCTGGATTCGGGCGCGTGGAAGTGCACACTTCCGTAAGCTGGTGTGCATGACGACGGAGAGCAGCACCTACTCGATCGTGGAAGCGCGCGCCCGGCTGGGCGCCATCGCGCGTGAGGTCAGCGCCACCCGGGAGCCGGTGGCCATCACCGACCACGGCCACACCATCGCGATGCTGGTCAGCCCCGCCGACGCTCTGGAGCTCCAGGAGCTGCGGGCGCTGGCCGCCTACCGCGCGCGCCAGGAGCGCGGCGAGAGCGCCGGCATTCCGCACGACGAGGCGTACCGCCGGCTGTTCGGCGCTGAGGCATGAGCTACGAAGTCATCTGGGAACCCGAAGCCCTCGCTCAAGCGGAGAAGTTCGCCAAGGACGACCCCACTGGAGTGCGGCAGGTGTTCACCGCGATCGACCACCTCGCCGACGACCCCCGGCCCGAAGGCGCCTTCGGGACCGCCGACGTGCTGCGCATCCACGTGGGGGCGTACCGGGTGATGTACGAGATCAGCGACCAGCAGGTCCGCGTGAGCGTGATCCACCTCGGTCGCTTGCGCTGAACGCCGGAGGGGTCCAACCAAGGTGAGCCCAAAAGCCGCCACGGGATGATCTTGGTGTTCTGATCCCCTGCCGCCCCTCTACCTGGTGTCCGGCGGGATAGGTGCCCGCGCTCACGCCATCGAGACGACGACCTTGCCGGCCTTCGCGCGGCCCTTCTCGACGTACTCCATGGCCTGGAGGGTCTCGTTGAACGGGAAGACCCGGTCGACGACTGGGTGGATCTTCCCGGCGTCGACGAGGCGGGTGACTTCGCGCAGCTGGTCGCCGCTGGCCTTCATGAACAGGAAGGAGTAGGTGACGCCGAGGCGCTTGGCCTGGCGCCGGACCTTCGCGCTGAGCACGGCGACGCCCAGGCGCATGACCGCGTTCGCGCCGAGTTCGACGCCGGTGGCCGGGTCGGGCGGGCCCGCGACGGAGATGACGATGCCGCCGGGCTTGAGGACGCGCAGGGACTTGGTGAGCGTCTCGCCGCCGAGGGAGTCCAGGACGACGTCGTAACCGTGGAGGACCTCGGAGAAGTCCTGGGTGCGGTAGTCGATGACCTCGTCCGCGCCGAGTTCCTTGACCAGGCCGACCTTGGCGGTGCTGGCGGTGGTGGCCACGTGCGCGCCCAGCGCCTTGGCGAGCTGGATGGTGACGGAGCCGAGGCCGCCGGCACCCGCGTGGATGAGGACCTTCTGGCCCGGCTGGACGTTCGCCCGCTCGACCAGAGCCTGCCAGGCGGTCAGCGCGACCAGCGGGAGGGAGGCGGCCTCGGTCATGGTCAGCGAGGCGGGCTTGAGGGCCAGGTCGTCCTGGTGGACGGCGATGCGTTCGGCGAAGGTGCCGATGCGGTCCTTGTCGGGCCGCGCGTAGACCTCGTCGCCCACCGAGAAGCGGGTGACGGACGATCCGACGCGGACGACGGTCCCGGCGAAGTCGTTGCCCAGGATGAGCGGGAGACGGTACGGCACGATCGCCTTCAACTCACCCTTGCGGATCTTGTAGTCCAGCGGGTTGACGCTCGCCGCGTGGATCTTGACCAGGACGTCGTCGGCGCCCACCTGGGGGTCGGGTGCATCCCCGGCGCGCACCGTGGTCGGGTCGCCGTACTTCTCGACCATGAAGGCCTTCATTGTTGTCTCTGTTCGTTCGGTCTCCCGCACGAGCGGGGGAGGGGGGTGTGTCCGTTACGGGCTTTTGCCGGTAAGGGGAAGTTTGTGGCGTCATCCGTGCCGAGGCATTCCGCGCTGGCACGGACGGAGGGGCGGGGCGGGCGTCAGGCCGCGGCCGTCCCGGGGGTGCCGGCCAGGCCCTGCTTGACCTGCCGGGTGACCTCGTCGGCGAGGATCTCGGGCTGGCCCGCCTCGATGCCGAGCAGTGCCTGTGCCGCGACGTCGGCGGGGGAGACCTTCTGGTCGGCGGGGACGCCGGCGGCCATGTCGGTGTCCATGTAGGCGACGTGCAGCGCCGAGACGGTGATGCCGCGGGGTGCCAGCTCCTCGCGGGTCGCGTCGCTCATCGCCCAGGCGGCGGCCTTGGACGCGGCGTAGGAGCCGGCGCCGGCCGGGTGGTACCAGGACAGGGCGGACAGGACGTTGAGCACGGCGCCGCCGCCGTTGCCCTCGATGACCGGGGCGAAGGCCCGGGTCGCGATGAGCGGGCCGACGTAGTTGGTCATTACCTCGCGGTGCACGTCGTCCAGGTCGCCGCCGATGAGCGTCGCGCCGGTGGCGAGGCCCGCGTTGTTGATCAGCAGCGTCGCATCCGAGGCGATGCGGGCGGCCTCGTGGATCGACTCCGGGTCCGTCACGTCGAGGCGCAGCGGGTGTACGCCCGGCAGGTCCACCGTCTCGGGGCGGCGGGCCGCCGCGTAGACCTTCGCGCCGCGCTCCACGAGCTGGGCGGCGAGGTGCCGTCCGAGGCCTCGGTTGGCGCCGGTGACCACTGCGACCGCGTTCTTGAGTTCCATGTCCGCTCCAGGCTCTGGCGGGCGCTGTCGGGGCACCCTCACCATTTAGATTGCACTACCAATCTAAGCACCGGGCTAGGATAGATGCAAGTCGACATCCAAAGCGGAGAACGGGAGGTGGCCATGGGTCGCGTATCGCAGGCACAGGCACAGGAGAACCGCAGGCGGGTGGTGGACACCGCGTCGCGGCTGTTCCGGGAGCAGGGCACGCGCGTCAGCGTCGCCGATCTCATGAAGGCGGTCGGCCTCACTCACGGCGCCTTCTACAAGCAGTTCGCCTCCAAGGAAGCGCTCGTCGACGAGGTCACCGCCCACGCCATCGATGAATGGGTCCGGTGCCATGCGGCCCACTTCGAGCAGTACGGAGGGCGCCGGGACGCCGCTCAGCGGGACCTGATCGACGCCTACCTCGCCCCGGAACACCGCGACAACGCGGCGGAAGGCTGCCCGGTCGCGGCACTTGTCACCGATATCGCGCGTGAACCCGAAGGCGGCGAGGCCCGGCGCACCTATGCGCGGGGTGTGGCCGACTTCGCCGCGTACCTCGCGCCCGGCGGCGAGGGTGGCGAGGGGGGCCTCGTCCAGCTGTGCACCTTGGTCGGTGCGCTGATCCTCTCCAGGGCCACCGAGGGCTCCCCGCTCTCCGACGAGATCCTCGCCGCCGCGCGTGCGGCCCTGGCGGAGACAGCCTGATCGGGGGCGCGGCACCCACCCGGAGTCGCCGGCGCGGCGGCCGCCGTCACCGTCAGCGCGGCAGCAGCACGCCGACCTGGTCCCGGATCTCCCGCAGGATCTCGTCGGCGCCCGCGGCGGCGTTCACGCTCGGCGCCATGGCGAGGAACATGACGGCGGACACGACACGCGCCAGCGTCGCGGCCTCGCTCTCGCCGGTCCGCCCGTCGCGGCGCAGGACGGCGGCGATCATCTCGTGGGGGCTTTTGGGCTCACCTTGGCTGGACCCCCCGGAGGCCGGGCAGAACCCGCTATCCCGCGGTGTTCTTCGTGAAGTGCAGCCAGGCGCTCAGGGCGGCCTGCAGTTCGGTGACGGCTTGCCGGTCGAGGGTCTCCCCCGTCGCGCCGACGCGGAGGCGCACGTTCTCGCCGGTGACCGTCCAGCCCACTGGCAGGCGGTCCGGTGAAGCGATGGGCGAGCCGTGGGCGAGCGTCCGCAGCATCGCCTCGACTCGTGGTGGGAGTGCGCGGTCGCGGGGTGCCCAGGGGACGTTCACGGGGCGGGTGGGCAGGCCGAGGACGGTCCGGAACTCTTTGATCGCCGAGTCGAGCGGCTGAGGTGTGTTCGGGGCCGCGCCAATGAATGCCTCGATCAGCTCCCGGTGCGAGGACACGGTTCGCAGCGTGTGCTCTTCCAGGTCCAGGCGTACGGCGGCAGGTGGGATCAGGGCGCGGGTGAAGCCCTTCTTCGTGTAAGCGGCGTGGTGCACCCGCAGGTTGGCGATGGGACGGGCCAGCGGGTTCTCGCCCTTCCGAAGCGGGTTTTCGAGTGCCATGGAAGGCTCCGGCCGTGACACCCGCGCGAGTTTCCCGTAAAGGCCGTGCGCGCGGAACGTGGTTCCGCTCTCAGTCACCAGGGCTGTCGCCTGCCGGGTCGTGGCGTCATTGCCCAGCCTGTACCCCACGACCAGCATCACCATCAGCCTGTCTCCCTCCGCTGCGACCGCCTTCGTCACGCTAGCGAGCGCAGGCCTTCCACCGAGGCGAAATCTGCGGCTTTCCTCCGGAGACGGCAGACCGCCTGGGAAAATCGGCGCCACCTCCCGAGTGGGTTCCGCGGCCGGCATCCGCCTCAGCGCGCGGACAGCGGCGGGGTGGTCAGCCAGGACTTGACGACCTCGGCCGGCAACCGCACCTGTACGTACGGGGTGAGGGCCTGGGCGATGGCCGCGGCGAGCTCGTCGATGTCGCGGACGAGGTAGCTCGGCGGGGTGATCCAGATGCGGGGCTGCCGGCGCCTGAGCTGAGCTCAGTCCGTATCCCGGCGTTCGTCGTCCAGGTGGCCCATGGCGTAACCCTGCTCATCCGGGTGCCGTGCCAGGCGGGCCATCACCCACGCGGTCCGGGCGTCCATCCCCTCGCCGAAGTCGGCAGCCAGCCGTCGTGCCTGCCACGTCGTGCGCGGGGCGAGCGCCCACCGTACGAGCGGAAAGCGAACGCGGCCGGTACCGGCTTTCGTGCGACCCGCCCCATCGGGGAGGTCCTCGGAGGCGGGGCCGGGGATGTTCAGGTCGGTCACGATCGCGAGTCTGGCGACGGCCACACCGCCGGGACGGCTACCAGGCCGGAGATCACCGAAACGGGCGGCGCCACATCGCTGAGGTTGACGCTCGAGAGGTACAGCGACAAAAACTGAGGGCCCCACCAGCTGGTGGGGCCCTCAAAGTCTGAACCCTGGGGGTATGGCCTGCCCTCGTTAGGGGGCTACCAGGGACGATTCCAGGGTCTTCGTCGCCCAGTGTACCTACGATGACCCCACCATGCACAGCACGCCGCCCACCCTCATCAAGCCGCCTGACGACAAGGCCGTCATCGAGCTGATCACCCCCGACAGGCTGAACCCCTACCTGGGCGTGTGCGCCGGTGATCCTGCCGCCGCCCTCGCGCTCTACCGGTGGAACAGTGATCTCGCAGCTGCGTTCTTCGAACCGCTGGGACACCTGGAGATCATGCTGCGCAACGCGGTCGACGCCCGGCTCGTGGCCCGCCAACAGCGCCGGGGCCGCCCCGCGGAGTGGTACGCCGACACGGCGGTCCCGCTCAGCGGCAAGGCCCGCGCCGACATCGTCCAGGCGCAGCAGCGCGCAGGCCGGGGCGGCACGGCCACCCCGCGCGGAAAGATCATCGCGGAGCTGAGCTTCGGATTCTGGCGCTTCCTGCTGGCCCGCCAGTACAAGACCACCCTCTGGCCCGACATGGCAGGCGCCTTCCCCCACGCTCCCAACCGTGCCCTGAACACGGTGGAAGACCCGGTCAAGCGTCTGCACAAGTTCCGCAACCGCATCGCCCACCACGAGGGCATCTGGCACCTGCCGCTCGAAGCCCGCCGTGACGACATCCAGATCGTGCTCGGCTTCATAGCTCCCGCCGCCGCGGCCTGGGTCGCCGACGCATCGCGTATCGACGACGTCCTGGCCCGCCGCCCCTGAACCTCGTCCGGTCGCGTCACGCCGCTCTCGACAGGGGCGCTGTTCCCGCCCCGCTCGGTTCGCCCCTGCGCGTCGTAGAAGCGACCGGCGGCTTCGTGACCTGCGGATGGCTGCTCAGGACAGGGTGGTCGGCCTGCGGGGCGGGGGGATGGCCCGGAGCAGCTCCCACAGGGGGCGTGAGCCGGACGCCCATTCTCCGAGGGTGTGGCGGTCGATGACGTGGAGGCGCTGC
>NZ_JBHXSC010000091.1:10471-23234 GCF_042716505.1 Streptomyces sp. NPDC058674 | reverse complement strand
CCCACAATTTTTAATGAACAATACGGAATAAGAGATTATGCTCGGTCTGGTGGGCTCGTATTTGTGTATAAGAGACTGTTATCATGTGGCGACACGACGCGGAGTGACTGCGTCACTCCAAGGGGGCTGCGTCGCTGCGCGACGCCAGACAGAGTGAGCCCTGTCGGGCAGTCACCTGCGGTGACTGCGGGGTGGTCCCGGTTGGCTCGGGGGCTACCGGTCCGCGGTGGCCGGCTGGCAAGAAGAGCGGGGCCGCTCGCGGGGTTCTTCGGCTAATTCTAGCAGGTCAGACAGGTTTTGACGGGCTATCAGGGGCTCGATCCCGGGGCCGGGCCCTGCGGGACCGCCGCCCTGCCGGCTGCTGCCGGACGTGCTGCGCGCTCCCTCTCCGTAGCAGTATGCCCGCCGACCCCCCACCCCTGTCCACCCCCAACACCCACCCCCAACACCACTACACACCGTCACTCAAGCCCCCAACCATCCCCACTACAGGTCTAAACCACCACCACGCCAGCAGCAGCCCCACACCCCATTTCAAATACAGTCCCCAATCTGAAAACCCGCCAAATACCAAAACAGAAACACCCCCTGACCCCATACCAAAACACAACCCCCAACACCCCACCCACACACCCGAAATGATGCATCACAACCCCCACTGTGTAGAAACCCGAATACCACCCCACCACCACCCAGAAACCTCCCGACCACCCATACCGAAAACACAAAAAAGAGCCCCCGGCTTTCGCCGGGGGCTCACATCGGGCCTACAGGTAGTCGACCCGGTCCCCCCGAAGGTGCCGCGGTGCGGGCCGTACAGCGGGGTGTCGGTCAGCCGGAACCGCTCCACCCGGCCGTCGGGCCGCCGCACGGGGACGACCGTGCCCGGCTGCTCGGCGCTAGCGAACCGTACCGGGCGGCCGTCCGCAGTGAGCGAGGTGTATCAGCGGCTCTGATCGCGGTCTGGCCGCTCCACGTTGGCCGGCTGCGCGTCGTCAAGGGTTGTTGACGCCTCGTCAGTTACATTACTGAAATCCGGTCGCTCCTTCGTGATATCGGGCATGCTGAGTCTGCTGATCAACTAGGACAACTGTGGAGTGAGCATGTCGAACATTCCGGCTGATCTGCGGTATACCGAGTCGCATGAGTGGGTGCGGTCGGAGTCGGACGGCACGTTGGCGGTCGGGCTCACCGATCACGCTCAGCAGGCGCTTGGCCCGGTGGTGTTCGTGGAGCTGCCGGAGGTCGGCAAACCCGTCGCGGCTGGCGATGTCGTCGGTGCCGTCGAGGCGGTCACGGCCCAGTCGGACATCCACGCGCCGGTCGGCGGCGAGGTGATCGCCGTGAACGAGGAGCTGTGCTCCAAACCGCATCTCATCAACACGGGGTACTGGCCCCACGAGGCGTGGATCTTCAAGATCAGGCCGTCGGACAGTTCCGAACTCGATCATCTCCTCGACGCTGCCGGCTACAAGGCGGCCATCGGCGAGTGAACTGCGCCACCACAATGCCTCGGGCCCGGTTCGGCTGTCACTCGGACGGGTGGGATCTGTCCCGCTGCGGTCGGTGAGGCGGCTGGGGGTGGCCTCGTTGGCGCATGAGTACGCGGGCCAGGCCGGTGATCCGGTGCCAAATGCGGCCGACCGTGCGCGCGGTACGGGGCTCCGGCCAACTCTCTGTGCGAGACGTGCAGGGCCGCTCGGCAGGCGCAGAACGGAGGCTGACCCGGTGTCCGTGCTGCCGCCGGATCTGCCCCGGCTGCACACGCTGGTCCTCTACCTGCGCGGCGAGCTGGGCCGCGCGGAGCGGGCCCTGGCCGCGGCCGAGGAGCGCGAGGCTGCGGCGGTCCGACAGCAGCCGGCGCCCGAGCCTCCCGCGTGGCTGGTGGAGCGCGGGATAGGCGCGGGCCGGCTCCCGGCCCGCCTCCACACCGGTGGCTGCTGGGGCACCGGGAAGCGCTGCGTCCCGGCCGCCGCCGAGCAGGTCCGCCAGCTCCTCACCCAGGGCGTGCCGGCCTGTATCCACTGCCGCCCGGACACTGCGCTCGGAGTGCTGGAGTGACCGGGTCCCGGCACGGTGGAGGGATGAGCCCTGACCTGCACGTCATCGTCTACCCGCCGGACGCCGAGGGCGGCCGCCGCGTCCGCGTCGACGGCGAGATCCTCGGCCGCGCCCTCGGCCCGGGTGACCTGCTGGAGTTCCTGCGCCGGGCCGGCCTGGATCCTGATGACGTCCGCCTGGACGATGCGCTGCTCATCGAGTGGCGCGGTGGCGGACCGGCCGTATGGACCCCGGACACCGACGGGGCCTGAGTGCAGGCCGCCGCCGGACGGGCGGCCCGCACTGCTGCACCGGGGTCAGAGGGATGCCCCGCTCACTACCGGACTGGACGGGTCAGGCCCCAATTCCGATGGACGAGACGTATGCGTAGGCCGCATATTCCGAGTCGAGGTCGGAAATGACGTCATCCCAGATTTCATCAATCAGAGACTCATCGCGGTCCGCCCACGCCTTGACCAGATCTCCCCAGATATAGCGGACGGTGATAGAGCGATCGCTCAGGGGACGCCGGAATTTGCCGTCCACATGGCTCTGGTCCACGGGGTAGATCTCCATGCGGCGGCCGCGGCCGCCGTTGTCGAGGTGGCGGGCCAGCCAGCCGGAGCGGATCAGGTTCTCCCGCCGCCGCTCCCAGTACGCGCGGTCCACCCGCTCACGGTTCGCCGGGGAGGGCGTGGCCTTGCCCCGCATCCAGGAGCGCAGCGTGCGGGGGGTGACGCCCTGTTCAGCGAGGGCTTGGCGGCCGGCGGGGCTGTCGAGGTAGCGCAGGCGGGCGGCGAGGCCGCGGCGGGTGGTGACGGGCGAGGTGATGCCGGAGGAGTGCACGATCCGGTTGAGTTCCAGGATCAGGGCCTCGCCGCCCTTCATGCCCCGGGCGTCGTGCTTGCGCCAGTCGCCCCAGCGGGCCCACAGATTCTCGGATCCGGCCATCAGCGCTTACCCCCCAGAAGGTAGGTGCTCTTTTCCTTCACCTGGTTCAGGTCCCGGCCCTCGGAAAACACCGAACGCCAGTCACCGACGACGTGCAGTTCATCCGTGCCGGAAATCTCCACGACTTGAAGACCGGCCTTGTGCGCCTTATTGGCCTTCATCCACAGATTCGCGAACGCTTTCGCCCGGATAATGTGCATCCAATCTGGGCGCCGCAGTTCGCGGTTAGCCGTGGATTCACCTACCGTCGATACCAATTTAGAATACATGGATTTCACGTAGGCGACGGTCAATTCGTCACCCTCAGCCAATGCATTTTTCCTCGTCTCGGCCAGAGCTCGGCGCAGCTTTTCCAGCAGCCCCTCGGTGGCGCCAGAAACGAGGGAGCGGTGAATAGTCGGGGCGTCGGCGAGGCCCTGGCGGGCGCAGTCGAGGAGGAGGCGGAGGGTGGATTCGCTGACCCACAACTCCCCCGGCTCCATCCGGTTGCCCAGCGGGTTCGGGAGGTCGGCGTGTTCCCAGTCGGCCGGGGTGATGAGGTGGACGCCGGATTTCTTCGGGTCGTGAACGCCGCTGGTGTCCTCGCGTAGCTGACCGATCGGCAGCCAGCACTTGAGGGCGGAGAGGTAGGCGGCGTTCATGTCCAGGGCCGTGACATCGAGCTGCGCGCCGGCCTTCGCGGCCGCCAGGGCCGAGGCGTTGCGCCACTTCGGGCGGCCTTCCCAGATCTCGTCTGCGCCCTTCTGGGACCGCTTCCGCAGGATCTCCGCGGTGGGAGGGAACTCGGAGTGCTCGTAGCGGCCGCCGACCCGGGAGGCCTTCAGCAGCGCCATCACGTCCGGGATTGCCGCCTTGATCAGCTCGGCCTGTGCGGCGTCGACGTCGCCGGCGTGCTCGGCGAGGACGTCGTGGACGCGGCCGGTGATCTGGCCGATCAGGTCGTCCGAGGCGTACGTACGCGGGCTCCGCGGCCTCGCCGGGGCCGGGGGCTCCGGCACCGGAGGCGCAGCAGGCGGCTGCTCGGATTGGGGCGCCAGCATGACCGGAGCCTCCACCGGGGGCGTCGAGGCAGCAGCAGGGGCAGCGGGGGCGGAGTTCGCGGCAGCGACGGCGGCCGCGCACTCCTCGGCGCTGAAGTGCTGCGGGAACCCGTCGATCTCGCCGCTGCACGGCTGCCCACACAACACACACAGCCCCACCGGCGCCGCGGGGGCGGGCGCGGCGGCGGCCGCCGACTCGGCGGGGAACAGGGCGGCGGGGGCCGGCTGCGCGACGGCCGCAGGAGTCATGGCGTCCGCGGGGCGCAGGGCAGGGATCGCGCCGTGGAGCACGCCGACCGCGTGCGTGGGGCCGGCCAGCAGGTCGAGGACGTGCAGACCGAAGTGCTTGGCGAGTAGGTCGACGTCCTCCAGCGACCAGTGCTGGCGCCCCGCCTGTTTACGTGAGACCTGCGCTTGGGACAGGCCGAGCCCGTCGGCGAGGTCGTTCTGGCGCTCACCGGTGCGCGTCATCAGCGCTGCAACCGTGAGCCTGAGGAGGTCCTCGACACCCATCATGATGCAAGAGTAACCCATTCAATACTGATTCCGCATGCGTCATACCTAATCAACATGCTTCCCTATCGGAGGCGCGGCTTGCATTGCCCGGGCGCAGGTACGGGAGCGAGCACCAGGGCACGCGCTGCACGTCCCGGGCGCGGGAAGGTACGGCGCACGTCCGGGCGCTAGTGACTCTGAATGAAGTGCTCTGGGCCCTTGGGGGTCGCATCGGCGGGACACTCCCGTGTCGTCCGACAGCTGGTGAGCCTGGGGCTACTTGCGGCTGCACGGCGCGCTTCCGGCGGTGGAGGGAGCGTAGGCCGAGCGCTGCATACACTGTTAGCTACAGTTCGGTTACCCGTCGTGAATACATGCGGGGTCGTCGAGCAGGAAAGGTCGTACTAGTGCACGCCTCCCAAGGGGACCGCCTCGTCATGCACGGCCGAGTCGTGGGCCAGCAGGACCGAGTTGTGGAGATCCTCGAAGTCCTCGGCCCGGATGGAGCACCGCCCTACAAGGTGAGGGCCGAAAACGGTCACGAAACCATCATGTCGCCCGGGCCAGACACTGTGGTTGACCACCGTCGCAGTAGCGACGAGACCTGACAGAACCCCACTTCACTACCCCAGGACCCGCTGACCGGCAGCCTTTTGTCGGCAGGTCGCGGCGCTGATACGAAGTGCCCTGGCGTATCAGGTCAGGGCGCTTCGGTATGGAGCCCGCGCCGCCGCCCGGCTGGGCGCGGGCCACGCACGGCGACGCTCGGGCGCTATCGCGGGCCCCACGTCTTCATCCCGTTCCGGGCGTTGTACTGCGCGACCCACTCGGCGACGTCGGAACAGTCGGCTGGCGGGAAGGCGACGTCGGGCGCGAGCCGGAGCGCCTCGGGGACGTTCACGCCCGGGGGCATTTCGCGGACGTGGTCCCCGGCCAGGGCCATCGCCAGGTCCAGCCGCCCGCCATCGAGGACGAGTTCACCCATCGCTCCGCACTGTGCGCACCGGACGTACGTCACCGTGACGGAGGTCCGCATCCCGAACGGCAGTTGCTCCACCATCTCCATGTCATGCCCAACGCGGCCAGGTCACGCCGGACACCGTCGCCGGGGGGCTGGGGTCGAGGGTCCGGCCGCGCTCTCACCGGGCCCGGGAAGGGCAGCTGTGACCGCGCAGAGCCGGGGCGCCCTTCACCAGGACGGCGCCCCGGCCCGCACCACCGCACCGAAGCAGCAGGGCCTTTAGGCCGTGGCGTTCCAGTAGCAGGTGTCAGAGGGCCTGAAGGCGAGCGCCTTTGCAGCGTCGGGCAGCGAGGCTGATCACGGGGGCGTTACGGCGCGGAGCGGGGTCGGCGGCGACGTCCAGTGCGGGGGAGCGCATGAGGACGGGGTGCAGACCGAGGTCTTCGGTGGCTTGGAGCAGGGACGGCGGTTCGCCGTACTTCCGGCCGAGCATGGCTCGGACGAGGGTGGGCTGCTCGGGGTGCACGGCGACGGGCTCGTTGGTGCGCCAGCCTCGGGCGGCGAGCTGCTTGTAGCGGCTCTCGCGGCGGGCCTGGTCGATGTGGGCGAGGTCGTAGGCGCGGTTGACAAGGGCCTGGATGGAGATGCCCCAGCGCTGCTTGAGGACGGCGAACTCGCGGAGCATCCGTGGGCCGCTGAACGCTTCCTCTGCGCGTTCCTTGGGAAGCAGGAACGCGCCGGCGAAGCGGTGCGCCTCGATTTCGCCCTGCTTGGCGTCAAGGCCGGCCCGGCGGTGGGGGTGGAGGACGAGGTGTCCCAGTTCGCGGGCGGTGGTAAATCGTTGCCTGTCTCCGTTTCCGGCGGAGAAATAGCTGATCATGGATGGCCCCGTGGTGCCCTTCCAGCAGGAGACGCCGGAGTGCCCGACGCCGGCTTCCTTTCCGGTGCCGTCGGAGTCGAGGAGCATGAGCGGGATCACGGGGGTGCCGGCCCGTTCGCAGGTGCGGATGACGTGTCCGGGCACGCCGTCCGAGGGGATGCCCAGGGCGGCGCGGGTCTGGTCTGCGAGGTTTTCGATGTCGTCGGGGGTGAGGGTGCCTTCGGCCACCGGGAGGGTGGTGCCAGGACGTCGCCGCTGACCGGCTTGAGGTCCCGCGATCCGATGGACCTCCTCGCGGGCCCGTGGAGTCACTTGTCGTCTATAGAGCCATGTGGCGTGGGTCGCACTCTCCGTGCTCCCGGTCGTGGACATCGGAGAGCGCTGCGAGGCGCAAGCGGACGTCGCCGCCGGTGCGGAGCACGGTGGGGCCTCGGCCGTAGAGGCGGTAGTAGCAGTCATCAGACTGTGGTGCTCCACCAGGCGGACAGCCGTCCGGCGCTCGGCCTCGTTCCGCCGGCAGTGTCGGGCCGCATACACGGGGGTGATCTGGGTGGTGGTGTAGGCGCCGGGCCTGCGTTCGCCGGCGCTTTTGATGGTGGACGGTCCACGCGACTCGGGGGACCGCGCACAGCGTCACTGGGGCGGTAGGGCGGTGGATGACGGTCCGTCCAGCCTGCCGGGTCCCGGTGACGGGGTGCAGGCGCACGGCCACACTGCCGGTGCCGAGGTGCTCCAGATCTCCCATCCGGATGGGTTCGAATCCGTGGAGGATGACGGTGCCGACGTAGAGGTCGGCCAGGGCTGATGCGTTCTCAGGTTGCGAGATGAAGTAGCTCGCATGCGTGGGCAGGGTGGACCGGTAGGGGTCACGCGGACCGTACCGTACGCGGACGCGTCAGCCACCGTGCACGAAGCAGGGTCAGAGCGCCCGGTCAGGTCGCTCACGCGTTGGCCGTGGCCGTGCCGGTCATCGTCCCCAGCTGTTCGGGGGATACACGGGCCGCATTCGGTGCGTTTCCCGCCCCGCCGGGGCATCCCTCGGTGCAACGAAAGGGAGACATGATGCCGCTCTATCTATCGAGGTTCGGCTACACACCGGAGACGTGGGCGAGGCTGATCGGCCACCCCGAGGACCGCGCAAAGGCTGCTCAGTCGTACATCGAGTCCGTCGGCGGGAAGCTCCACGGCTTCTGGTACGCCTTCGGCACGCACGACGGCTACAGCCTGTGGGAGGCCCCCGACAACGTGTCCATGGCCGCGGTTGCTCTGGCGATCAGCGGAGGCGGCGCGCTTAGCTCGTTCGAGACGACAGTTCTCCTGACCGTCGATGAAACCATGGATGCCCTGCGCAAAGCCGAACGAGTCCAGTACCGGGCGCCGGGCGCGTAGCGGTCCAGGCCAATGCGTTCTCGGCTGACGAGATGAGCGGTTCGCCCAGGTGTGGTCATTCAGGGGTGATCCACCGGACTGGAATCGACGAACGCGACTCCTGATGATCAAGGTTGTCGAAGCCAAAGATCATGAACAGGGGTCGCATTCGAATGCCATTCGCCGTGATCGACGCCCTCGTGTGCCACCGCGAGGACGTCGTACTTCCATGCCCGCCTGCAGGGCTGTCCGAACTGCGCACTGTGGCCGAGGTCCTGGAGCGGGTTCCGGACCCGCACGGTGTCCGACCGGCCGCCGCTACCCCATCGGCGTCCTGCGCACGCTGTGCCTGGTCGGCGTGATCAGCGGCGCAACCTCGCTGGCCTGCATCGCGCGCTTCGCCATCAACAGCGGCCCGGACCTGCGCCGACGTATCGGGCTCGGGGCATGCACGCCGGCCGCCACGACCCTGGGCCGACTGCCGGCCCTCTTGGACGGCGACGCCCTCGACGACGCAGCAGGCCGGCCCCCACCCCCAGCTCGCCGTGTCGATCCGCGGACACTGTTCCGTCGAGGCCCTGCACCACACCGTTGCAGTACCAAGGCGGGGGGCGGGCTGGCCGGGGCGGGCCCCGGCCAGCGGGGGCCCGGCCGGGGGCATGGGGGCGGACCCGCAAAGGGCAGTCAAGAGGAGCTGGACGACCTGCTCGGTCGAGAAAGTAGGCCGTCTTGCCCGCGGCCACCAGGCTTTTCTCGGGTGGACGCCCTGGAGTGCACCGGCGATACCGGCGGCTTAGCTTCGCAGTGCGAACCCGTGTGCCGTCATGCCGTCCGGCCGCGGCGCGTCCAGGCGGTCGAAGGGAAGCTCCATGGCAGTCGTGATGACCTTTTCCTGGCCCGAGATCACACCCGACGTGTACGACGCAGTGCGCCAGAAGGTGCGCTGGGAAGAGGACGTACCGGACGGGTCCGTGCTGCACGCCGCCTGGTTCGTCGACGGCGGCCTCAACGTGATGGACATCTGGGAGTCGCAGGACCACTTCAACCGGTTCATCGAGGCCAGGGTCACCCCCGTACTCAAGGGTGAACTGGGCGTGCAAAGCGACCCCGAGCCGAAGTTCCAACCCCTGCACCGGCGCTTCGTCGCCCCCGGCGTCGGCGGCGCCAGGTCCTGACGTACGCCTTGAGTGAAGCGGCGTCGGTGGACACGGCGGCACCGGCTGGGCGGGTTTTACGCGCCGATGCCGATCGAGCTCGCGTATGCGTACGCCGCATAGTCGGGGTCCGAATGCGGTCACGTCCAGGCGAATGTGGCCGCCGCGGGCGGCGCGGTGGAGGTCCTCCGCCCGCCACTTGGGCCGGCCTTCCCAGATCTGGTCAGCGCTCTCCTGTGAGGCCTTCCTGAGGATGTCGGCGGTGGGGAACGCCGCCTACCTCGCCGCACTCAAAACGTGGCTCCCGATCGCCTTGATGAGCGCGGCCCGCGCGGCGTCCCGATCCCCGTCATGCGCCGCCAGCTCGTGGGCTACACGACTGCGGATGCGGTCCGCGAGAGGGCCGGCCGGGGCGGCGACCCGCTTGGGGGCGGGCGCAGCGGCGGGCGCCGGCTCGGCGGTGGGCGCCGGCTCGGCGGTGGGCGCCGGCTCGGCGGTGGGCGCGGCGACCTATTTGGGAGCGGGTGCGCTGCGGGCGGTTTCGGCCGCGGTCGGCTGTGCCGGGGCCGCTGCGGGTTCTGGTTCGGGTTCGGGGGTCTCGAGCGGTAGGAGAGTCTGCATCCCGCCGGTGGCGATCCGGTCGGCGGGCAGACGGGTAAGTGCGTGGGTGGGGCCTGCGAGGAGGTCGAGGACGGGCATGCCCCAGTGGGCGGCGAGGCGGTCGCAGTCCGTGAGGGTCCACGCGGCCTTGCCGTGCTGCCTGCGGCTGATCTGGCTTTGCGTCAGCCCCAACGCGGCCGCCAAGTCGGCCTGTTGCTCCCCCGTGCGGTGGGCGATCGCGGTCACCGTGACCTGCAGCATCTCTTCCGTGCTCATCACCATGGAAGAGACCCTACCCGCAAGTCGTTGCGAATAACGCATGCTTCATGCGTAAAATGGATTCATCGTTTGACCGGCACCATCCACCCCCCACGTTCACCGCGGGCCCCTGCGGGAGTTCGGTCACCCGAGCCGCCCTTCGTGCGCGGAACGCGCCGATCCCGCCGCCCTGGCACGGACACGTCAGGGGTACCGGACTCGGAACGCCACCGGACAAGGAAGAATCCCGTCGATGGCACACCCCCACCTGCCTACCACCGAGGCAGCCGTCACCGCGATACGCGCGATCGCGGCCGAACACGGCCTGGACATCGCCGTCGCCGACGACATCGGGGCCGACCAGACGTCGCGCCGCACATCGGCCGGCGCCTTCACGACCGTCGATCCCGACGGCTCACTGCCGCACGAGACCTTCGTCGAACTTTCCGGCGTCCCGGCCGTGAGCGTCCGGATCTTTCCCGAAGACGACGCGAAGATCACCGTGGATCACGTCGAGTTCCACGACGTACCGCGCGATTCCGTCCCTGCGTTCCTCCGGTCCGTGTACGGCGGACTGGCCTACACGAAGGGCCGGTTCTTCCCACCGGGCCAGTGGCTCATCGTGCCGCTGCCCGGCGACGAGACGTACAAGGAACTGATCACGGACATCGCTCTCACTCCCTGGCTCGCACGCAGCGCCCGCAGCTTCTGAAGGGTGTTGCACAAGGCTTGGTGCAGGCAGGGTTGTGGGAGTGGTTGAGCTGCTGTTTCACCGTGTCATGGCGAGGTTGTGCATGGTGGCGACGGCCTGCACAGCGTGGTACTCGGGGCCCGATCTGGGCGCGGCGAAGTGGCAGGATGACGAGGCGTCCGTCTCTCCGTGAAATGTGGCTGCGCGGCATCCGGCCGGCCCCATCCCACCCTGGCCCCGGGAGGCGGGGACGATCCCGGCGCAGGCGTGCCGGGCGAACGGATAGGCGTCGCCGGAGTCGGCGTGCGTCAAGCCATGGCGGACGATCCCCGCTGCGGTGCCGGCGCGGCCGCGGAGCGGGGCCAGCCGCGACGGTTCGATGTACGCGCCGCCCGCCGGCGCGGACCGGTCGCTTACCCGCACCCGCCACCCCCGGCCCCGGCCCCGGCCCCGGGACGGTGAGCCGCCGCAGGCTCATCCCTCACGCTGCCTCTCCAACCTGCGCCAAGGCGTCCGCGTCGGCCGACTCCGTCCGCCCCCGGACATGCTGTCCGTGCCTTCGACGTCGTCGGCCAGGCGCAGCTCCGGGTCGGCCAGGTGGGCGCGGAGCACGTCGGCTCCCGGGCCGGCGACGGAGAGGGCGGCGGCGCCCAGCGTGTGCGGGGTGGCGAGTTTGTCGTGGGCGAGGAGCCAGGCGGCGACCGCGCGCCGGTCGAAGCGGGGTGCATGTCGGTGCCGGTGAGGGTCGGGGAAGTCGGGCAGACGCCGGCGCCAGACAATGACCGCGGCGCGGCCCACCCGGGCGGTCCGCGCGACCTCCGGGAGGTACGCCGTGTCCGCGGCGGGGTGGTCGGCTCCAGTGCGGCGAGCGGGGAGCGGCGGCCGGGCTCCGTCCGGCGCAGGTGTCGCCAGTCGACGGAGGGGTGGGTCTGCGACAGGAGCGCGACGGCGGTCGCGGGGTCACAGCGGGACCTGTACCACTCCCCCGTACGCGCGGCCGTAGTCGACGTCCACCGTGCCCACCGGGGACAGCCAGCCGAGGCGCACGTCGTGGTCGAAGTCGGTGCGGCGGACACCTGGGCGCAGGGCGGCCTGGTCCGGGCCGAGGGGGACGTGGTGGTCCAGGAGGACTGGCAGGTCGCGGCGGCGGGCCAGCGTCTCCACCTGGTCCGGGTGGACCTCCGGGAACTCGGTGTCACCGCCGAGGCGGAGCAGGAGGCCGGCGCGTACGAGGTGGCCGACCGCGGGCGCGGTCATCCGCGGCCGCCGCAGCGGCAGCGGCAGCGGGACGCCCAGGGCCTCCGTCAGCCGGTCCCATGGCCCGTCCTGCGCCGACCGGACCGCGCCGCGCAGGGCGGGGCGCACCGTCTCCGGGTCGGCGGCCTCCGCCACCACCCGCGACCGCGGGCGGCCTTCGGCGTCACCACGCACGCAGGATCTACGGCGCGGGCACCTTCTCGAGGACCAGGGACGGTCGCCCGTCCGGATCGTCTTGGAAGTACAGCGTCTCCTGGCTCTTCGTGTAGAGCTGAATGCCCGCGGTCATGCCGAGCCCGTCGTCCTTGACCGTCAGGTAGACGCAGTCGCTGGACTCCTGGCTGTCGAGGAACTGCCAGGTGCCATGGAAGTCGGCCGGGGCGGAAGTCCCGTCAACCGATACGCCGGTGGCGGAGAACTTCTTATCGGGCCCAAGCAGGATCTCGCCGCCCGTCTTGGCGTTGCGGTACACGCCGGGCAGCCCGTCGGGGTCGACCGAGGCCGTGCATCCTGACATGAGTACCGCAGAAGCCATCAGTGCAGTGACGAGCCACCGCGTACCTGTCCCCCTGAACATCACAGCCCCAGCACGCATGTTCACAGATCCCTCCCCAGAGGTTGGATGTCCGGCTTACGGCCGCACACCCCTATTTGAACATGCTCAAAAATTGCGACTACCCTCGGGTCCCGCAACCGGGATCGCAGCCCATCACACCGCGCACCCGGCCCGTGGCCGCGTCGTGGCCGACGGCCGCCGAAGGGCGGCGCTGGCACAGTTCGCAGTCAGGGTGCCGCTGGAGCAGCCGGGCCCGCTCGGCGTTCGACATCCGCGCGTACACCAGATCCGGGTCACGCCGCGTGACCCGGAACTCCGGACAAGGCCCGGGGGGGGAGAGACGGCCGGCCGGCCGCGGAGGGGCCGGGCGCAGCAGGCGTCGAGCGCACAGCGGCTCCCGGCCGGGCGGTACAACCCCCGCGGCGCGCGTGGGGAACCGGCGCCCTGGGGCCCCGCGGGCGGCTGGGAGACCTGCCGGAGGGCCGGGACAACCTCTTCTCGTTTCTGGCGTC
>NZ_JBHXSC010000091.1:0-10375 GCF_042716505.1 Streptomyces sp. NPDC058674 | reverse complement strand
CGTCTGGCCTGGGAAAACGTTGCGGGGACGAAGTCGACGTCGGTCTCGGCGGCCGCGGTCGGCAGCTCGCGCCGGGGGCCCGCACCCTGCCACGATGGGGAACCGGCGCCCTGGGGCCCCGCGGGCGGCTGGGAGACCTGCCGGAGGGCCGGGACAACCTCTTCTCGTTTCTGGCGTCTGGCCTGGGAAAACGTTGCGGGGACGAAGTCGACGTCGGTCTCGGCGGCCGCGGTCGGCAGCTCGCGCCGGGGGCCCGCACCCTGCCACGATCAGGGCTCGCACCGGGCCCGCCGGCCCGCCCCAGCACCCCAACTCCCATAGGAGGTTCCACCGTGTCCACTCCCCCGCCCGTCCCCGCGCCCGTCCCCGCGCCTGCCGCCGCGCCGCCGGCCGCCGTCGCCCCGAGCACGCCGGCCGCCCGCGGGCGCCTGGGCGCGGCCGAGGCCGCCATCGTCATCACCGCCATCACCGCGGTGACGGTCCTCGCCGTCCTCGAACGCCCCGTCCCCGCCCTCCTGACCGCCCTCACCGCCGGCACCCTCCTCGTGCTGCTGCCTGGCCGCGCCGGCGGACGGCTGCTCGCCGTCCTCCACGCGCTGACCGGCCCCCGCCCGTGAACCGCACACCCGAGCGCACCACCCGCGCCCGCCCCGGCGCCGAGCCGGCCGAACTGGCCACCCTCCGCGGCTGGCTGCGCGCCGCGAAGGGGAACCTGCTCCTTGCCACCCTCGCCCGGCGTGCGCAAGGCGACGGCCGGCCGGGGTACAAGATCTCCGAGTGCACCCTGCGCCAGGCCCTCGACGGCCGGCTCCCCACCCTGCGTACCACCCTGGCCTTCGCCCGCGGTGCCCGCGCCGACCAGAAGACCGCCGAGCGGCTCTGGAGGGCCGCCGACCGCGCCGTCAACCCGCCGCCGCGCCGGCCCGCCCCGCACGTCCCCGGCGCCTTCACCACCCCGGCCGGACTCGTCCGCGCCATGAACCGTGTGCGCGCCACCGCTCCCCACACCAGCCTGCGGGCCCTCGCCGACCGGGCCGGGCCCGGGCTCTCCCGCAGCACCCTCCACCGCCTCCTGGCCGGTGCGCAGATGCCCACCGCCGGGCAGCTCGCCACGTTCGCCGCCGCCTGCAACGCCGGCGACGAGGCCACCGCCGCGCTCCTGGCCGGCCACGATCGGATACTCAGCGGCCCACCCCGGCCGTTCCCCTACGGGTGCGCGGAGGCCGAGTGGGCCGCCGAGCGGCGGCACCGCGACGAAGCCGCCCGGCCCTGGCTCACCGAGCCCGAACTCGGCTGGGAGGACCAGCAGCGGCTCGACGAGGAAGAAGCCGAGTTCCGGCGCCGCCTCGCGGACGCCGAAGCCGCCGAGCTCGAGGCCGACCTGCTCCCGGCCCCCGCGGGGCGCAGCCCGGCCGACAGCGGTCTGCGCGCCGAACTCGCGGCGATCGCAGCACGGACCCGACCCGTCTACGACACGTGGATCGGCCGGCTCCCGGCACCGGACAGACCCGGCTCGGACGGCTCGCGGCGATGACGGCGCCGAGCGCCAGCCACTGCCAGGGCAGGCCCGCTTCCGCAGAGGCAGCTTCAGCCGGGGCGCAGCGGTCTGCCCGGCGCTGGGGGCCGGGGTGGGCGTGTTCGTGGGGGCCGGGGCCAGGGGGTCGACGTCAGGGGCCCCCGGGTTGCCCGCCTTCTCCAGCAGGACCATGCGCGGGCGGATCGCCCCGTAGCCGATCCAGTCGTTGCGCTTGGCGCCGTCCGTGGGGCCACCGGCCGTCTCGATCAGGACGCGCACGATTCGCGGTCCAATCGGGGTGAGCCGACCAGACGAGAGCGGCGGAGGCGGAAGCCAGGGCAGTGGCGTACGAGGTGCCGCCGTCAGCGATGCACCAGGCCACCAGCCGCGCCGGGAGGTCGGTGACCTCGGCGGGCAGGGGAACACTCGTCGCCTCGACGCCGGCGGTGTGGCCGTCCCACGTCCTGCAGGCAGGTGTCCGCGTCCGTCAGCACCGCTTCACCGAAGGGCGTCTCGCCGGTCGACTCCCGGTCGAGCGGGTGCTCCGGCCCGGTCCAGTCGCACGAGCACACTGCACGTGGCACCGCCGCCTTCGGCACGTGCCGCCACACGGTACGAGGCCACAGCCCCCAGGTCGCGAAGCTGGCTACGAAGCAGGCCGCCGTGACCCCGCTCGCGGAACTCCTCGCCACCCGGATCCGCTTGCAGAGCGAGTTCGCCGAGACCGAAGTGCCGTACGGGGAGGCATACGCCGTGAAGGCGGCAGCGGGCTGGTCTCCCGCTGAGCTGACTGAGGTCGGTGCCACCGAGCCGACGCCCGCGACCGCGCACCCGGCGGCCCAAGGACAGGGGCAGGCCGCCGCTGCCGCTGCGGGCGACTCGGGCACGGTCCGGGCTGGCTACACCCACTCCACCTATCTGGTCATGCTGCACGCAGGCCCGGTGCCGGCCGGCGGGCCCGCGGACGAGGTGGACCTCGACGCGATACGCATCCCACTCGCCCGGCGATGGCGGGGCCTTCTTCCGGATGTCGACGACGAGGTCATACGCCACCTGGTCGACCGGCGCGAGGCTCGCCGCCGCGGGGCCGACGTCGTTCGCTTCCTCGGTGCCCGCACGGAGGAGGGCGAGGTCGTCTCATGGGCCGATCTCTATCTGGACCCGGCAACTGGCACAGCCCAGATCGAGGACCTGATCACCTCGGAGGCTCACCTCAGGCGCGGTTACGCCGATGCCGTCCTGACCACCGCCTTGCGCCTGGCCGCCGACAAGGACTGCGAGACCCGGTTCCTGACCGCCGATGCGACGGGCTGGCCACGACACTGGTACGAGCGCCGCGGCTTCTCCGTCATCGGCCAATCCCACTGCTTCGAACGGGGCTGATTGCGAGACACCGGGTGCCGGTGACAGGACGCCTGTGATCCTCAACAAACCATGGCGCCATCGTTTATTGAGGATCACGAAACCGGCCCGCACGGACCCCGAAACCTTCTCCGAGCCCGCTTCCGACGCTCCCGTACCCGCCCAGGCGGGTGGGCGCCGGCTGATGCCGGTCGAGCAGGGCGCCGACTTCCGCCAGCCGCCCGGCGAGACCGAGCCCGCACCCGCCCCGGCCCGACGTCCGCCCGCCCCCGGCGGCCTCACCTTCTCAGACCCGGGCCGCCCTATCTGAGCGCTACCACCACGGGTTGCGCCACGTCCAGGACCAGCTCACCACCTGGCCCCACCGCCCGGTGTGCCAGCGCCTCCACCTGGACAGTGGTCGTACCGGCCCGGCTCCCGCCTCGGATACCGTGTTCCTCTACGGGGTGCCATAACGGATGTGACGCCCCCCACCGGAGGTAGTCAGCGTATGAGTTCAAAGCGCAGCAAGAATCCAGCCCTGCCCGTACTTGACGACGCATACCGACTCGAGTCGGTCAAGGGCGCCGAAGAGTCCACCCGTGACTTGGCCGCGCGGCTGGCCACCACCGAGCTGCGCCGCGTTTCCCACCCGGGCCGGGTCACCTGGGAGCCCACCGATCAGGCCGAGCCCGTACCGGTCCCGCCGACTGTGGTCGACGGTGACGGGGACCTGTGGCTGCGGGACCGGGGCACTGGCACCTGGACCATGCCCGAGTTCAACCCGAAGGAGTTCCCGGCCCGCTGTGGCGAGGTTCTGACGTGGAACCAGCTTGCCCGCGAGTTCGGCCCGCTGACCGCACTGGCCGACGACCGCCGCATCGGCGGCGGCCGGCGCTGACCGCGCAATCTTCTGGGATGACCGCGCCCCTGAAAGCGCCCGTTACGGGTAGCTGGGAGTTCCAGCTCAGCGCCGAGCTCGACGATGGCGGCGAGCAGGTGGGCGTGGTGGTGGCGTGCGACGGCCTCGAGCAGCGTGGTGCGGGCCTGGTGCCCCCCGATGTCCTCGGTGCGGCCGGCGTCGGTGGACCAGCTGGGTAGCGGTCGGCCTTCAGTTGCCGTGGTGAGCCCGCGGCCCAGCTCGCCGATCGACTGCTGCCAGTCGGCCGACTGCCCGAGCAGGCCGCGCACCAGCTCGTCGGCGGCGGCCGCTGAGCCGGCGCCGAATGCCCGCGCCGCGACCTCGTATCCGGACTCAAGCTCCGCCTGAAGGAAGCCCTGCTCGGCAGGTCCCGGGGTCACGACATCGCACAGGGCCTAGTTCGGCGCCGGTGCCTTGCCGGACACCTCGATGCCTGCCTGGCGGAAGTCGTCCAGTGTGGAGGCAATGGTGTCGGGGGCGACACCGACCGTGTAGTCCAGGCGTACCCGGGTTCCGAATCCAGCCGCGGCAGCGTCCAGGGCGGTGGCACGTACGCAGTGGTCGGTTGCGATGCCCACGACGTCGACGTCCCGCACCCCGCGTGCGCGCAGCCAGTCCGCGAGGGAGGTGCCGTCGGCGTCCGCGCCTTCGAAGCCGCTCTTGGACGCGCTGTGGGCGCCCTTGAAGAAGACGGCGTGGACCTTGCCGCCGGCGGCGGCGAAGTTCGGGTGGAATTCACCGCCTTCGTCGCCGGCGACGCAGTGAACGGGGAAGCTGTCCTTGAAGTCTGGGTTTGAGGAGAAGTGGCTGCCCGGGTCGATGTGGTGGTCGCGGGTGGCCACGACGTACTGGTAGCCGCCGTCCGCACTCCGCTCCACCAGCTCGGCGATCGCGGTGGCGATCTGCGCGCCTCCTGCTACGGGAACACTGCCTCCTTCGCAGAAGTCCTTCTGCACATCTACGACGATCAAGCCTCGGCTCATCACGAACACCCCTCAGGACGACGGAACGACCCCCGTCTTCTACCGGCCTCCTGACCGCCGCCCGAGACATGGCGGGCTGGGCTCACCCACACAGCCGCGGATATTCACCGCAGGAACGATTCGCACTGTCGAAGCGGTCAGAGGACCGGTGCGGTGCGCGGTCGGGGTCAGGTCTGCCGCCGGGTGCTGGTAGCGGTAGCCACGCCTGCGAAGAACCCCTCGGCTGCCTCTACCTCCCGAAGCGGACGGGGCGCGACGCGCCGATACGGCGGCCCGGGATCAGATCGTGCCCCGGTAGCCGCTCGGCGGTTGCGACCATGTCGGAGAACCGTTTTTGGAGCAGGGAGCCGCGCGTCTCGCGGAGCGGCCGGCCCCTCGGGCCGGCGGGAGTGACCCGTAGGGTCGGTTCGAGCGGACACGAACAGACGTCTGAATTCACACCGGTCCCTCTGGGCGACAGGTTTGCCTGCTATGCGGGGTCCAGTGGTCCGAGCAGCCACACACCGGTGGATGTCGGCTCCTCGTTGAAGTAGAACTCACGGATCGCCTGGAGCATGTCGTCCCGGCTGATCAGCCCGTCGGCGTCACGGTCGAGGCGGCCGAAGTCCTCGCGAGCGTCCGCTTCAGGCAGCCCCATCAGGGCGCCGGATGTGATCCGAACCGCTGAGGGTGCGGTGTTCAGCGGGTCGTCTCCTGCTGCACGCTGTCCGCCCGGCGGAAGGCGGGCCCGGTGTTGGTGATCTCGAACGGGCGGCGGACCGCGAACTGCGCAGGGCCGGCGAGGACCAGGACGGTTCCGGCCGCGGTATGGGGGGGGCGGGCAGGGCACCGGCCGCCCCGCGCGACCGGGGGCGGACCGTATCGGCGGCGGCTCCCCCGAGCCCGACCACGCGTGAGCAGGTGCGCCCTTCTGCCCGCCTGCACGGATAAAAAACACATAAGATCGAATGCATGGTCGGGGCGGGGC
Organism: Streptomyces sp. NPDC058674; assembly: GCF_042716505.1. Classification (NCBI taxonomy): domain Bacteria; kingdom Bacillati; phylum Actinomycetota; class Actinomycetes; order Kitasatosporales; family Streptomycetaceae; genus Streptomyces; species Streptomyces sp. NPDC058674. The sequence continues at coordinate 4,646 of NZ_JBHXSC010000091.1, read as the reverse complement.
CGGGCACACGGTGCCTCGGAGGTTGATAACTATGGTTCCCCTGCTTCTCGTTCTACTGCTGGCACTGATCCTCTTCGGCGCGGGTTTCGCGGTGGAGATTCTCTGGTGGGTCGCCATCGCCGTACTGGTGATCTGGCTGATCGGCTTCATCGCCCGCCCCAAGGGCAGCAGCGGCCGCTGGTACCGCTGGTAGCCCTACGGCAACACCGCACCCGGACGCTGCATGCCGGTGGCCTGGACCCCCGATCGGGGGTCCAGGCCACCGGCATGTCCCCGTACCCGAACCCGCCCCTTGCCGGGTGAAGCCCCACAACGGGGGTACCCGGACGACAGCCGGGACGGCCCCCGTGACACAGCAGGGGGACCTGCTCACCTCCAACGATCGACGGCCGCCCCGGCCCCGCCCTCCCGGCCCGGACGCGCCGGCAGACGGGCGCCCGGCCCTCCCCCGCCGCTGCCGCAAGGCCACGGACCAAGCCCGGCCACGCGCCAGGCACTTCCGCGGGATGTGGAGACGCTCGCGGGGTACGTCGAGCGGGAGATGGCCGCCCGCGCGCTCCGCGGTCGAGGTAGGGCCCCACGGCGCCGGGCGCCGTACGGGAATCCGGCACGGAATCAGAAAGCCCGCCGGCAATTCGAGCACCTGATTGGACAATTGGGGGACGTCATGGGATCGGGCACGGCCGGATTTTGCCAGGACGCGGCAGTGGTCGCCCTCAGTCAGCGGTTGTTGGGGCTCAGCAGCGTGGCGGCCGCGGCGATGAAGGCGACGGCTGCTTCTTTGGCCGCATGCCGCCCGGCATCCAGCTCGGTCCGGTCGATGGCCTTGCGTAGCGCGTACGTGGCATCTGCGGCCTGCTGAGCGGGGCCGGCCAACTCGGGGACCAGGACCTGAACGCGGATGAGGGGCGCGGTGATGGCCGTCCGGGTGTCGTGGGACCTCGTCTGGGCCTCCAGCTGGTGCTCGGTGCCTGTCTCGGTCAGGGCCAGACGTTCCCGATGGAACATCGCCGAGCGGTGCGCGTCCAGGGCGGCCGCGAAGTCGGTGACGGCGCCGAGCTGGTCCTGGCGGTGGCTGTCGGCGCGCTCCTCGGCGCGTGCGGTCCGTGCCGAACGGTGCTGGAGGAGTCCGGCTGTCAGGGCACCGGCGAGGGTGCCGAGTACGGCAACGATCGAAGGCCATATGGACATCAGGTGTTGGGTCCTCTCGGGTAGTCGGTTTCGGCGGTGAGGTCGACGGACAGCAAGCTACGCGGCGGCGCCTTGGTGGCGGGGATACGCCTGCGGCGCTTCGGACCTACCCGGTGGTCAGTTTGCGGCTGGGCACTGGCCGGCGAAGTCCGCCTCACCGAGCAGGGACCACCGGCCTGGTCCTGTCCGACGGGAGCCTGGGGATGTCAGTGCTGCGGTCCATACTCGTGCCGCGGCGCCGCCCGGGCACCGCAGTACGAGGAGAGCGACATGGCTCAGGTGCTGGTCTTCCACCATGGACACGGGCTGACCGCCGGCGTTCGCAGTTTCGCCGAGCAGTTGCGACGGGCCGGACACACCGTCCACGCTCCAGATCTGTACGAAGGGCAGGTATTCGACAGCCTCGAGGAGGGCGCCGCCTATGCCGAGAGCGTCGGCTTCGACACGATCATCGCGCGCGGAGCCGTCGCCGCCGAGGGGATGCCTGGGGAGCTCATCTATGTTGGCTTCTCGCTTGGCGTCCTGCCGGCGCAGAAGCTGGCCCAGACTCGCCCCAGAGCAAAGGGCGCACTGTTGCTCGAGGCGTGCGTCCCGGTCTCGGAGTTCGGCGCCGCCTGGCCCCAAGGCGTCCCGGTTCAGATCCACGGCATGGACGCAGATCCGTTCTTCGCCGGGGAGGGCGATGCGGACGCCGCCCGCTCGATCGTCGAGACGGTGACGGATGCCGAGCTGTTCCTCTACCCCGGCGGCAGGCACCTGTTCACCGACAGCAGCCTGCCGTCCTACGAGGAACAGGCCGCGATGCAGGTCAACCATCGGGTGCTCGGCTTCCTCGACCGCATTGAGTAGGAGTCAACGGCCTGATCCTGTCGGCGGTAAGGCGGCCGTTCGCACAAGTCGACGCGGGTGTACGCGGTGATCGCATAGTCAGTTGATCCAACCCCGGGGCGACAAGGTAGAAAGGAGGTCATGCACCGACCGGCCGTGTCTTGGGTCGGACATCGCGATCCCTGGGGGGAACCACATCATGCGCACCCGCGCGCTCGGTAGAGCGCTCACGCCCCTGTTCGCCGCCTCCGTCCTGACCGCCCTGGTCCCGGCGGCCACGGCGTCGGCCGCCGACCCCACCGAATGCGTCCGCTACACGAGCGGCAACTCCGAGCACCTGGCCGTCGGCGAGCGCCTCGACTCGGGCGCGCGCCTCGTCCCCACGCCGGGCAGGCCCGAGCTCGTCATGCAGGCCGACGGCAACCTCGTCATCTACGCGGTCGGCAACATCGGCAGGCCCGACCTGCCGCTGTGGTACAGCGGCACGTATGGCAACTGGGGCGCGTACGCCCTCATGCAGGAGGACGGCAACTTCGTCGTCTACAAGAAGGACGGCGGCCCCGGCAAGGGCGGCGCCCTCTGGGCCAGCGGCACCTACGGCACCCGGACCGACAGGACCCCCCGAGCCTCGTTCGTCGACTGGGGCGAGCTCGCGGTGACCGGCCGCACCGAAGCCAATCCGTCCTGGCGCACCGCGACGATCAACCAGAACGCCAAGATCTGCTCGGACGCGGCACCGGACCGTATCATCCCGTTCTGGTACCAAGGCAGTTGGGCCGAGTCCGCTTCCGTGTGGCTCGTGCTCCAGCAGGACAACAACCTCGTCATGTACCGCAAGCGGGACGGCCAGGCGATTTGGAACAGCGGTACCTACGGCGCCTCGGGCGCCCACAACGGCTCCGTTTACCTGAAGATGGAGCGGACGGGCGATCTGAACGTGCGCGAGTTCGGTCCGAACTTCACCGTCCGCTGGCACAGCGGCACGGCCGGCAGCGACGACGCCTACGCCCTCCTCCAGGACGACGGCAACTTCGTCGTCTACAAGAAGGACGGCGGCCCCGGCAAGGGCGGCGCTCTCTGGGCCTCTGGTACGTACAACAAGATCTGACCGGCCAGCCAACCCACCACGGGGGAACCACCCATGTACAACCGCTTGCTCCGCAGTGCGTTCATATCCCTGCTCGCCGCCTCGGCCCTGACCGGCGTGGTTCCGGCCGTGGCGCACGCCGCGCCCGCCACCCGGGACGGGATGGCCGAGTGCGACGGGCCCTACGAGCAGCTCGAGACGGTCCTGAAGATCGGCCAGCGGCTCGCTCCGGGCGAGAAGCTGACCAGCCCGACCAAGTCGACCGAGCTGGTCATGCAGTGGGACGGCAACCTCGTGCTGTACGCCTTGGGCAACCCGGGGGGGCCGAGGCTCCCGCTGTGGAACAGCGGCACCTACGGCAACTGGGCCGCGTACGCCCTCATGCAGGAGGACGGCAACTTTGTCATCTACAAGCAGGACGGCAGCCCCCAGACGGGTGGTGGCATCTGGCACACCGACACCTACGGCGACCACACCGACACGAAGCCCAGGGCGATGCTGGAATGGAGCGGCAACTTCAAGGTCATCGGCCGGAAGGAGCAAGAGTTCCTCGGGCTGCACTGGTCGGCCATGAGGCGCGAGAGGACCACGAAGGTCTGCGCGAACGACGCGGTGTCCCAGTACCGCTATCGGTTCGACGGCGACTGGGCCCAGAGCGCCTCCGTCTGGATGCTCCTCCAGGACGACGGCAACCTGGTCATCTACCGCAAGAGCGATGGCAAGGCGATCTGGAACAGCGGGACGTACAGCACGGGTTACCACACGACGGAACTGAGCATCGCCGCCGACGGCAACCTGACCCTGCGCGACTGGTTCTCGCCGTACACGGTGGCCTGGAGCGCGGGCACCGGCAACAACCCCGGCGCCTACGCGCTGTTGCAGGACGACGGCAACTTCGTCGTCTACAAGGCGGACGGCGGCCCCGGCAAGGGCGGCGCTCTCTGGGCCTCTGGTACGTACAACAAGATCTGACGGCTGCGTGAAGGTCCTGTGCTGCGGACGCTTCCCCAGCACAGGACACCACCCCCGCCGGCGGAGCTCTTGCGGCCCCCTGCAGCGAAGTGCCCTCGGTTCATCCCTGGATAGTCGACGGCATCGCGGGCGAACGCCGCGAAGAAACCGGCCGCCCCCAACGTGCTTCTGCCAAGCGGACTCGGGGGGGAGGGGCTGTCAGTGCCCGACGCGGGCCAAACCTGGCGCCGGGCTGTTGGCCTGGGTCATGCCCCCGCATCCTCCGTCACGGGCAGGCACTCGGCGAGCAGATCGACGACATCGCGCCAGGCGCGCTGCGCGTGCTGTGGGTGGTGGCCGACGCCGGGGACGGTGGGGTGGTCGACCGGCGGGTGGTGGAAGGCATGCAGGGCGCCGCCGTAGACCGTGAGGCGCCAGTCGACGCCCGCGGCCTGCATCTCGGCGGTGAACGCGTTCCGCCTCGCGGGCGGCATGATCGGGTCTTCCGACCCGACCCCGGCCCACACCGGGCAGCGGATGCGCGCCGCCTCGCCCGGTCGGCCCGTGGTGGTTGCGTTGACCGTCCCGA